>CAZYDL010000115.1:0-10086 GCA_964646305.1 uncultured Desulfobacula sp.
ACAAGCTGGAATTAAGAGCAAAGGGATAGCCAGGCCTTAAAAATAGCCCACAGCCTTTTTTCTGGTAAAAAAACAAAAAATAGCGTAAAAAAATACAACTGTGAGCCTTCCAAAAACTATTTGTGGAAAATAGTCATAGTTTCTGCAAAAGGCTCAATAGAGAATTATATTTTTTAAAGGCTGTCCATCTATGTACAAAGTTACAATTAATTGAAAAAATCAAAAGAATACAAATTGCAATTTATAAAAGAGTTGGATGGTTGCAGATATTCCAAGGAGATCCAAACTTATATTGACAAAAAGCGCCTCATGTTCTAAATAATAAGTAGCATCAAACATGAAAATGGAGGTGTGAATTTAAAAAAAAGCATCGTTTATTCATTGTATTATCTCTTATTTCTCTTCACTCATTTCTGGTAGGCATTGGACTCATCCTGTTTCCGGCAGAATTGATGGAATACTTAGGGTTTCATTTTGTCAATGAAAGATTCTTCCAGGCACAGGCCGGAGTATTCCATATCATACTGAGTATCTGCTATATTCTTCCTCTATTTAATTATGATAATTTTAAAAGCCTTGTCTTATTTTTTATTGCAGTTAAAATTTTAGCAACCCTGTTCCTGTTCATCTATTTTCTTTTTTTTGATTCAATACTATGTGTACTGTTTTCCGGATTTGGAGATTGTGCCATGGCAGTTCTATTATTATATATGTTTTATGACCAGCAAAAAGAGTCTGGCAAACAATGAATTCTAAATTACCAAATATTATTGTAACCGGTGCCTCGGGAATTGTGGGAAAAAGTTTTCTTAATGCTGCAAAGGAACGATTCAACATATTTGCAATTGCCAGACGATCACAAATGGAAGCACATATCAAAGAGCACCCAAATATCAAGTGGATTCAGGTGGATATTGGTAATCAGAAAAACCTAAATCAAATTTTAAATACTAACATCACAAAAAAAATAGATTATGTACTGCATCTTGCCGGTTATTATAATTTTGACAATACAGACAATGAAGAATACATCAGAACAAATGTAAACGGCACCCTCTATATTTTAGAATATTCCAAAAAATTAAAGGTGAGGCGTTTTTTGTTTGCCAGCTCTGTTGCAGCATCCAAATTCCCTGACAAAAATGAAAAGATTAATGAGAAAAGCCTTCTTGATGATGACCATCCCTATGCAAGGAGTAAAAAAGAGGGTGAAGAAATAGTTAAAAAATTCTCAGAACATTTTCCCTGTTCTGTGGTACGATTTGCAGCAGTTTTTACAGACTGGTGCGAATATGGGCCTTTATATATTTTCCTGACAACATGGTTTTCAAAAAAATGGAATTCAAATATATTGGCGGGCAAAGGTGAATTTGCAATACCATATATACACTCTACCTGTCTTTGTCAGATCCTCTTAACAATATTTCTTGAAAGCGAAAAGCTTCCCCAATATGATGTATATATTGCCAGTCCGGATGGATCCACCTCACACAAAGAACTATTTAAGTTTTCCACACAATATTTTTCCGGAAATAGAATAAGCCCTCTATTTATACCTGCATCCATTGCAACAATTGGTGTGGTTGTTCGTAATATCTGGGGTTACATTATAGGAGAAAGACCCTTTGAAAGATACTGGATGATGAAATATACAGATAAAACTCTCAACATTGATTCTTCATATTCAAGAAAAAAGCTTAACTGGAATCCAACACCGCGTTTTGGTATATTGCGCAGACTCCTGTATATTATTGAAACAATGAAAAGCGACCCGGCTTTATTCCATTCAAAAAACACAGCAGCTCTATTACGTACATCCAAACGCAAAAATTTTATCATTTATGAAGTAATGGTAAAATTAAAAGAAGAAGTAAATATTGGGATCAAAAATTGTTTATTGGATACAAAGAGGTCAGATGAATTCTCCCATTATCAGAAAATAAAGATTGAAAACTTTAACTGGGATATAAGTGTATTTTATCAACTACTTACTGCCTCTGTCCGAAATCACGACAGATTTATCCTGCTCAACTACTTAAACAATATATTAGTGCCAATCAGATACAGGGAAGGATTTGAATCCCATGAAGTATGCAATGCAATTTTAGAAGTCGGTAAAATTATAATTTCCATTCTTATTAAAGATCCTGAGCTTAAAGATATGAAACAGCTTCTGCATGATAATATAGCAATGACTATTCAGCTTGCTGTTGATGAAGTGGGAAATGCCTTTGAAAAATTACCGAAAAAGCCATCCATTGCACACACTCCCCATAGAGCTGATGTTGAAAAAAAACTCCGGGAGCTTGCAACTTTTTATGTTATAACAGACAAATAAAACAATTGCACTTAAAGTATAATAATTAAAATCAATGTCTGTAAACAATGGGAATACCTTCAGCATTTATATCAATGCCAATGGTATCGCCTGTTTTAAAACCAAGACCTATAAATTTTTTGACTATTTTATCGTGTTTGTCAATCTTCCAATAGGCAGACCAGAGCGGATTTCTTACACTGTCAATACCATAGGCATCATGGCTGCAGAGATTGATTCTAAATTTATCCTTGGCAATCAATGTATCTGCCTCACCAAGAAAAATATCAATTTTGTATAGATTATTGTGCAGGGCTTTTGACAAGATTTTCTGCATTTCCGGCAGCTCTTCAAGGTAATTATTGGCTACTTGAAAAAGATCACTGGAATCTTGTATGGAAAATCCGAGAACGGCGAACCTCTGGTGTCTGAGAGCAAAGGATTCTAATGCATTTTCATAGACCTGTATGCTGGACAGAATTTTATTGATATCAGGTTTTGATTCTTCAGATTCCTGAAGAAAATCTTCACATTGAGTGATAATATTAATATAAAAAGACTTGTTATTCATTACATACACAGGCCTTTCCCTATAATTTCTGCGTTTTCTAATACGTCTTATACCATCTAGTTTAATGGAGCGCTGGCTCTCTTTATCTGCAAGGGTTTCAATATTTGAAATATCCTTTGCCTGGACAACATGGATTTCGCCCTCACTGGTGATAATATATTCAATTTCACACTTGGTTCCCAGAGTTTTCTGGATATCTTCTGAAAGATCAAACAGTCTTCTGTCATGGGGCACTCTGGTGATATGGGGTTCGCTTTGCATCTTTTGACACCTGTCCCTGCAATAACCAAATTCCCAGAGTTCCCCTATCATTTTTGCCATGACACTTGCCCCATTGACAAAGGGCATGACAATAACACCCATTTCATCAAGCTTGATATAGGGAGCATGGCTAAAGGCCTGCTGACGCATAATAGACAGGCGTTTAGATGTTTTTGCCATTTTAATGATACGGTTTCTGGCATATTTGATGCCACCGATATCTGCATAGGTTTCAATGGAATCAAAGGTGCCGCCTTTAAAATCTGACTCCATTGGGTGTGCACTTCTTGCAATGACTTTATAACTCTCACGATGGTTTTCTAAAAATGTATCCAATTGCTTGAATTTTTCACTGACAAATTCCTCTGCCGGCACATAAATAAAATCCGGAACATTAAATCCATTCTTTTGAAGTTTTTCCAGTAATTGCGCTTTTTCAGGTATCTTGTTTTCCATGTTAACCTTGACTTTTATCTCAGATTCCAATATTTGGTTTGAAAGCTGATCAATCTTTTTTTAGGTTGATTATTAATTTTTAAAGGTAACATATGTTAAAATACAAAGCAATGCTCACAGCCGCCATCTGGATATTAGTCATATGATCCAATGCAAGGCAAATATCCTTAAAGCTGGTAAAATAAAACCATGAAACGATTAAAAATATTTAGACCTGCATTCTGGGATCATCATAATGTTGCCGGCAGCCATGCCCATACTGGTTTCAATTTTCAGCGCAAATGGAAGCTGATTGTTATAGTTACCTCTTTTATGGCAATTTTACCCCTTTGTGTCATGGGTTTTATGGATTTTCGTCTCAGCCGCAAAACCATTGAAGATGAGGTGAAACACTCCATATCCAAAATCCTGACATCTGCTGTAATTTCAATTTCCTTTTCCAAAGATGTGGAAAAATATGCTTTTGAATATAGTGATCAATGTGACTGCGCAGATGATGAAGATATGTTTGTTGTTGACAAAAATGGCAGTCTGCTGACTCCATCATCTTATTATGATGAACTGGGTATTGCCAATACTTTTCACCCTGATACCTTAAAAGACACGGCTGGGATCAAAGAACTTGTAACACCGGATGGCAAAGCTGTAATTGCAGGATATGCCAGAATTCCAAATTCATCTTTGATACTTGTACTGGTTAAAAGCAAACATAATATTGAAGACCTCTGGTTAAAACCCAGGCTTAAACTTGTGGGATACCTTGTAGTAAGCATGATTTTAATTGTATTATCCATAATGGGCATGGCAACTTTTCTTGTGGGACGTATCCATAAAGCAGACCGCAAAAGAATCAAAGCTCTCCACCATATCGGATATACAGACAAACTTGCATCCATAGGTCGTCTTGCATCGGGAGTGGCCCATGAGATCAATAACCCCCTTGCCATCATTGGCCAGAAAGCAGGTTTAATTCAAGATATATTTACACTCACCAAAGAGTTTCAGAACAATGAACAGCTTAATCAACTGACAAAGGATATTCTTAAGGCAGTTGACCGTTGCGGGACCATCACCCGCAGGCTTCTGGATTTTGCAAGGCACATGGAATCAGACATAGAGCCCGTGGATATAGAAAAAGTCATCAGGCAGGTATTTGCTTTTATAGAAAAAGATGCCAAATATAAAGGTATCACACTGTTATTTAACAGCCAGGATACAATTGAAGGTTTTGAATGCGACCGGGGAAATCTCCAGCAGATTTTTTTGAACCTCTTTAACAATGCCTTTGCTGCAATGGAAAATGGTGGCCAGTTAAAGGCTGATGTCAGATTAAATAAAAAGCAAAAAGTAATCATAACCATCAGTGATACTGGGATTGGTATTTCAAGTAAAGATATCAACCAGATTTTTGAACCGTTTTTTTCATCCCAGGATGCTCACTGGGGCACAGGTCTTGGTTTATCCATTACATATGGATTGATAAAGGAAATGGGTGGCAATATTGTGGCAAAAAGCAAATTAGGCAAGGGTACTTCTTTTATTGTAATACTGCCGTTAACACCAGAAGCACAACAGGACCCAGACAATGATTCAACTCAGCAGGTACCTGATTTTGATGAAAATTCAATTAAATAGAACCCAAGGGATAAATAAGGTTAAAAATGAAAAAAAATGAAAAAATAGATGAATTAACATTGGAAGGGTTTCGTTTTTTTGGCAAAATGTCTGCTTCTGCCACCCATGAAATTAAAAACACACTGGCAATTATCAATGAAAACATAGGACTTATGGATGATTTGGCCATGATGGCCCAGGATGGAATGCTTTCTTGCGAACAAATTAGTCGTGTTTCAAAAAATATAAAGAACCAGGTACAGCGTTCCAATAATATATTAAAAAAATTAAATAAATTTTCCCACAGTGTTGACCTGTCAAAGCAGATGGCAGATGTGGAAACAACAGTCAAATTTACATTGGATCTGGCATCCAGACTGATTGAGATGTATGAGGTAACAATTGAAATTATTCCTGCCCCATCTCACATAGGTGTCAATGCAAACCAGTTTTTCCTTGAAAATATGATCTGGAAAGCTGTGGAAACAGCCTGCCAGGGAGCTAAACAGGAAAAAAAGGTGATAGTTTCATTTAAACAGGACAGTGAAACTCTGGCGGTCTGGTTTGCCATGGGCAGTATTGAAGATGGATTTATGGATAATCTGTTTATGTCAGATAAAGAAAAGGCTTTAATTGAGTATCTGGATATAGTTGTTGAAAAGGATCAAGAAAATAAAAGTTTTGGCCTTGTATGGTCGAACAAAAATTAATGGTGGACATACACCCATATTTTAAGGAGAGCTATAATGTCGGAAAAAGTATTGCTTGTGGATGATGAAAAAGATTTTCTTGAAATAATGGCCCAGCGTATGGAAGCCAGAGGTTTTGAAATCACAACTGCAGAATCGGCTGCCCAGGCCTTATCCATTATAGACACAAAACCTTTTGATGCCATTGTCATGGATTTTCAGATGCCTGGCATGGATGGCATGGAAGCATTGAAAGCCATTAAAGCCAAAAGCCCGGAGCTCCAGATTATTTTACTCACAGGCTATGCCACCGTTGAAAAAACAGTTGAGGCCATAAAAGCAGGTGCTTCGGATTTCCTTGAAAAACCCGCTGATATTGAAGTCCTTTCAGAGAAGATCAAAAAAGCAACAGCTGATAAAAATCTCCATGTTGAAAAACTGACCGAAGAGAGGGTCAAGGATATTCTCCAGAGATTTGGCGGATAAGTCAACTTTAAATATAAACCCCTGGATATGTTCAAGGTTGTTTATCTAACCTCATTCCAGGATATTTTCCTTTCAGCTGCTTTGCTGCCGACATTGAGTCTTATGTCAGAAAGGTTGAATCTTTGATAAAAAAAAATTATAAAACTATTGTATTTCTTCTGGTTTTACTAAATTGTTGCTTCAGGGTTAATCCAGTTGCGGCTGTTGAAAATGATGATGCTGCAAAAAAAATCATAACACAGGAGAATGATATTGGATAATATTCAAGAAAAGACATTTTTAAAAGAGTATTTTAATCGGTATAAAAAATCTATTTTTGAAACCGATGTGACTGGTGAAATAATAAAAATGAAAAATCTTTTTTTAAACACACAAATAAATAAAGGTAAAATTATCTTTGCTGGCAATGGTGCAAGTTCCAGCATTGCAAGTCATGCAGCTTTAGATTTTACAAAACAAGCCGGTATCACAAGTATTACATATAATGATCCTTCCTTGATTTCAGCTTTTGCAAATGATTATGGATATGAATTCGGGGTGAAAAAGGTATTGGAATTTTACGCAGGAAAAGCAGATGCAATTGTCTTAATTAGTTCAAGTGGACAATCAAAAAATATGATTATTGCTGCTGAATATGCAAAAAATATGGGGTATCCTCTTGTGACGTATACTGGTTTTGATAAAAACAATCCATTAA
Source organism: uncultured Desulfobacula sp. (assembly GCA_964646305.1). Classification (GTDB taxonomy): domain Bacteria; phylum Desulfobacterota; class Desulfobacteria; order Desulfobacterales; family Desulfobacteraceae; genus Desulfobacula. Next base: position 7,092 of record CAZYDL010000115.1, read on the forward strand.
AGCAATTTGGAGATATAAATTTCTGGGTTAACAGCCAAGCATATAATATAATTGAAAATACACATTCTATCTGGTTATTGTCAGTTTGCGATCTTTTAATGGGAAAGGCTGAATATTCTGTAAAATAAATATTATCATGAATGGTGTGAAAAAAATTATCAAGTTTAACAAACATTGGGAATAGCAAATTTGCAACCATTGTCAATGAAAATGGCATTGTGACTATCCATGGTTATGAAAGCTAATTTTTTTGGCAGATATTTAAATAGTCATTGGCAGACAAGCCCTGGATCAATAGATGACATCAAATAAAGACCCAGGGCGTTAAGTTTTTTACATTATATTGTTCACACCAAAGTCGGCATTCCCATCATTGGCCAGAGTATAAAGACCGCAAAAGCAGTAACAAGCATTAAAATAATACTTGCAGGAATACCATACATGAAAAACTCTCCAGTGGTGAATTGCTTTGAATCATAGGCAATTGCATTGGGAGCTGCACCAACAAGGAGCAGAAACGGCATACCTGCTGTTACAAGAGAGGCAAACAGAATGATTTCTCCTGCCACACCAAGATAACGTGCTGTTACCAGAGCCACTGGAAGCACAATGGCAATGGCTGCCACATTCATTATAAAGTTGGTCATCATCATGACAAGGAATGCAATACTTAAAACAAATACAAACCAGTTTGCGTTCTTGAAAAATGAGAGATAATTAATTGCCATCCATTCAGCAGCACCTGTCTGCCAGAGGCAGAATCCAATACTCATGGCGCCGGAAAAGAGCAGAACAATATTCCATGGTACTTCCTGAAGGTCTTTGACATTAAGAATACCAGTGATAAAGAACAATATTGTGGAAACCAGCAAGACAGCAGTTTTTTGAGGTGGTACAAAATCAGGTATGGTTGATTTCATTACTGCTGAAATACCCAGAACCAATATTGCCGCACCAACAATTACAGCAGCAATAATTTCCTGACGGGTAACTTTTCCAAGTTCTTTGTTCAAACGTTTAGCTTTTTCCCTTAACCCAGGTATGGTCTTTTTTTCAGGTTTTAATACTATCATAAAGTATCCCCATAGTAAAAAAGTCATTATCCATCCAACCGGAAACATGTAGTAGGAGAGCTCAAAAAAACCAACACTCTTGCCTGTAACCTCTTCGTAAAACCCGAGTGCCACAGCCCCCCGGGCAGCTCCAAGAAGTGTTACAATACTTCCGGCGCCTGCAATATAGGCCATACCCATGAACAATCCCTTGCCAAATTTGGTCCGTTTGTCTCCTTCACCGTACATGGCATAGATAGCCATCAATAATGGATAAATTGTTGCTGCAACAGCTGTATGGGCCATGATATGGGACAAAGCAGCAGTAAGCACAAAACACCCAAGATAAATCATGCTTGTTTTCTCCCCAACAATGGCAAGCATTTTATAGGCTATCCTCCGTGTCAGTCCGGTTTTGGTGAACACAATACCAATGACCAGAGATCCATAGATAAAAAGAACATTTGGATCCATGAAATCGGTAAACGCTTTGCTGGCAGGACGAATCAAGAATAATACCTGCAAAACGCCAATGGTTAAACTGGTGACGCCAATGGGTATGACCTCTGTAATCCACCAGGTAGCTGCCAGAAGGAAAACAGCAATGGCACCTTTGCCTGCAACAGTAAGTGTAAAAGTTTTACCTTCCGGGTCAACTGCATCGGGCCACAGGGGTGAATAGTAAACCAGTGCAAAAAGAAGGATGCCAAGAGAGGTAAATATGATTTTTTTATAGTTAACACCTGTTTTAAGTGTTTCAGCCGAGTTGTTGGACATGATTTCTCCTATATGATTAATCGTCAATTTATTATTTATTAAAATCACACGCTTTCATGTGTTTTGAAATATTTGCAAACACATCTGTAAGACGTAAAATACCAATAATTTTTTTTGTCTTCGTAACCAGAAGTGATTGATGATTTCCCAGAATTAACAGATGAATAGCCTGATCTAAGGAACCTTCTGCACTTATATACTCACCTTCTGTTGGACTGTGCATATATTTAGCAGCTTTTTCCATACCTGCTTTTTTGCAGATATCATCCAAAGGTTTATCAAACATTTGATAGGTTTCTAAAATTGACAATAAAAACTGTTTGCTGAATCCATATTTTCCAGCGCCGGATGTCTCTGATTTAATCTCTCCATATTTTGGTTCCAATGCCCTTAAAATATCCAGTTGACCAAGCTTGCCAACAATATTGCCGGCATCGTCTTTCACCAGAATTGCCCGGCTCTGGTAGTTATTTTGATTAAATACCTGCTGTGCTTTTTCCAATGCCAAAACTGCCTCAAAAATGGTTGCATTTTCAGGAATTACCGCATATTCCGATAAAGGAACCATTAAATTTTTAACTTTATATTGTTCCACTTCTCACCTCCAAAAATAGTATGTAGCTCTGTAATTACCAGCCTCTGGTTCTTAATATATTTTCAATTTCCGCCTGTCTTATACGCTCTGCATGTTCATTTTTTAAATTATATGCCTGATTAATTTTTTTAGTTAAAAGTTCAGTATCAGTGGGTTTTATGAGAAAATCAAAAGCTCCGAGTTTCATACCCTTGATGGCATTTTCCACAGTAGCTTCCCCTGTGAGCATGATCACAGGAGTCAGGGGGATTTTACCCTTGATCTGTTTTAATACTTCTATACCGGAGATTCCAGGCATTTGAACATCAAGTACAATGACATCAAAATTAATTTTCCCTGCCATTTCAATGGCTGCTTCCCCTGAATACACCGGTGTGACAGTGAAGTCTCTCATTTCAAGTCGTTTGGTAAGAGTATCAGTAAACTCTTTTTCATCATCAGCGATCAATACATTTATTTTCATTTTTATCTCTTTCCCTTTAATAGTAATAGTACTTAAAAAAAAAGGTTTTTATGTTTCACTATTTCTTGCCTTTTCGATCTTTTCATACGCTTTTTTCATAGTCTCGGT
>CAZYDL010000116.1:0-10063 GCA_964646305.1 uncultured Desulfobacula sp.
GACAACGCACTTTTTAAAACACAAGATTTTTTGGATATGTTGAATTGCTATATAATTAATTGGATAGATTGGGTCTGGTTTGGATTTTTGATTTTATCATTGACAAATTAAGTTGCAAAGGGTAATTACAGACAAATTTCAGGCAGAAGTCTGATAATAATAAAAAATATTTATAATATAGTAATTTGAACCACGAAGGTTGCAATGTCGGTAAAAGAATATCGATACCTTTGTGGTTTTTTTAGTTTTAAGGAAGGTTAAAATGAAATATTTAAAATTGAGTATTATGGTAGTTGTCAGTATCTGTTCTTTATGTGGTGTCTCTTTGGCTCATTTTGGAATGGTTATCCCCACAGATAATATGGTTATGCAGGATGATCAAAAGCAAATTGATATTGATCTCTCTTTTTCCCACCCCTTTGAAATGGCAGGAATGCCCCTTGTTAAACCCCATAATTTTTTTGTTATTAAAGATAATAAACAAACACTTTTGATTGATACATTAAAAGAGATAAAAATCATGGGTAATAAAGCCTGGAAAGCAGGATTTAATATAAAAAGACCAGGAGCATACACCTTTGTAATGGAACCTGAACCCTATTGGGAACCTGCTGAAGACTGCTATATTATACATTATACAAAGAGTATTATTGCAGCTTTTGGTGATGATGAAGGCTGGGACAGGGAAATCGGGCTTAAAACCGAAATTGTGCCGCTGTCCAAACCCTTTGGTCTTTATGCCGGTAATGTATTCCAGGGTATTGTAAAGCTTGATGGTAAAATAGTACCATTTGCCGAAGTTGAAGTTGAATATTATAATAAAGATAAAAAAGCGATTGCCCCCAGTGACTACATGGTAACCCAGACCATTAAAGCAGATATTAATGGTGTATTTACTTATGCAGCACCCGTTGCAGGATGGTGGGGGTTTGCAGCTTTAAATACATCTGATAAGACTATGATGCATGAAAACCAAAAAAAAAATATAGAGCTTGGAGCAGTTTTGTGGGTGAAATTTGAAAACTGGCAGGAAAAATAGATGCATATTTCAGAAGGTGTTCTTTCAGGGCAGGTTTTAAGTGCAGGAGCTGCCATGGCTGTTGCTGGAACTGCCATGGGTTTGAAAAAGATTGATTATGATCAAATAGTGCATGTGGCAATTCTGGCATCTGCTTTTTTTGTGGCATCTTTGATTCATATAAATATCGGCCCTGCAGGTGTGCATCTGATTTTAAATGGAATTCTGGGATTGCTGCTTGGATTTGCCGCAATCCCGGCAATTTTAACTGCATTGCTTTTACAGTCCATTTTTTTCCAATATGGCGGGCTGACAGCATTGGGAGTTAATGTTGTTATCATGGCAGCTCCGGCAGTGCTTGTGCATTATCTTTTTTTACCACTGCTTGGCAGATCATCAAAGCTTACCTTTGTTGCAGGATTCATGGCAGGTTTCTTTTCCATATTGTTTTCCTGCCTTCTGCTTGGTGCTGCCCTCTGGTTCACTGACAAGAATTTTTTTAAGACAAGCTTGACGATTATTATAACTTATATTCCCATAATGGTAATTGAAGGGATGATCACAGGATTCTGCGTTGGTTTTTTATTAAAAGTATATCCTGAAATTATTCCAAAAAAGATATGAATATGACTCATATAAAACAGATAATCTGCCTAACCATTATTCTCTTTTTAATGGTTCCTGGCTTTGCCCATGCACATAAAGTTATTATATTTGCCTGGGTTGAAGAAGGGATGATTATGTCCCAAAGCCATTTTGGTTCAAAAAGAAATGCCAAAAATTGCAATATAAATGTTGTTGATGGTAAAGGGCAAATTGTTCATACCGGTAAAACAGATGATCAAGGTAATTATTCATTTAAAATTCCAGAAAATATTGATTCAGCACTTGTTCTGAATCTTGATGCAGGCCCTGGCCATAAAGCCCATTGGAAAATATCTGAAAGTGAGCTTAAAGCTGTCCCTTCCATGGGTGATATAAAGAAAACCATGGCATCCAAAGAAAAACTTGAACAAAAACCATCTGTTTTTAAAATAGCAGCAGGAATTGTTATAATTTTTCTTCTGGCGTTTTTTTTAAAGTTTTTTAATAAAAAGAGGTATAAAAAAGATGATTGAAGAAAAATTTGCCTTTGGTAACTCTTTTATCCATAAACTTGATCCAAAAACAAGAATTATTGCCGTGCTTATTTTATCTTTTGCAGCAGCGCTTTGCAATAGTCTTATTATTGCAGTTTTATATTTTATTGTTTCAATGGTTGTTATTGGACTTGCCAGATTAAATGCAAAAGATGTCTTTCAACGGATAAAACCAGTTTTCTGGTTTCTTATAATGATCTGGGTTCTTCTGCCAATAACATTTGAAGGAGAGATTATATACCAGTTTTTTCGGTTGAAAATATCAAGTGCAGGTATAATGCTGTGTTGTAAAATTACCATTAAATCAATCACTATATTATTGTTTTTTACAAGCCTTGTAGCCACTATGACCATAGCCAGCCTTGGAAATGCTCTTCATAAACTTTATGTGCCTGATAAAATGATTTTTCTATTATTAATGTCATACAGATATATAGCGGTTATTGAAGATGAGTATAAAAGACTTTTGCGTGCTGCAAAATTCAGGGGGTTTAAGCCAAAGACCAATGTTCACTCCTATAAAACTTTTGCTTATCTGGCAGGTATGCTTTTTGTTAGAGCATCTCTGAGAGCTCAAAGAGTACATCAGGCAATGCTGTGCCGTGGGTTTAATAAAAAATTCTATACTCTTGATGTCTACGAGCCTGACAGCTCAAACTCCATTTTTTTAATTGGAGTATCTGTTACTGGTGCAATCCTTGTTGCGTTTGAAATTTATCCAGGCTTATTTTTTGGGAATTTATAATGAATAATAATGTAAACATAATTAAATTAAAACAGGTTGTTTTTTCATATCCAGGTTCTGATATAAATACACTGGATCATCTTGATCTTGAGATTAACAGGGGTGATCGTTTGGGAATGATGGCTCCCAACGGTTCTGGTAAAACTACTTTACTTCACACAATAATGGGGCTTTGCAAGCCAGATTCAGGAACTATAGAAATTTTTGGAAAACAATTACAACATGAAAAGGATTTTTCACCCATTCGTTTAAAAATTGGATTATTGTTCCAGGATTCTGATGATCAATTGTTTTGCCCCACTGTCATAGAGGACGTTGCATTTGGACCGTTAAACCTTGGATACTCCCAGCAGGATGCCATTAAAATTGCAAGACAGACCCTTGCGAGTTTGGGAATTGAAGATTTTGAACAAAATGTCACCCATAGAATGTCAGGAGGGCAAAAACGCCTTGTTGCGCTGGCAGCAGTGCTGGCAATGAAGCCCGAAGTTTTATTACTTGATGAACCAACTGCAGGTCTGGATAATAAAGTAAAAGAGAAATTAATCAATATTCTCAATGAAATTAATATTACTTTTCTTGTTATTTCCCATGAATTTGATTTTATTCAAGCTGTAACTGATAAAATATATTCCATGGAAGAGGGCAGGGTGCTAACCGATGACAAAATTCATATTCATAGACATGAGCATGTGCATAGGCATGGCAGACATCCCCATGTACACAAATAGTATCGACGAAAAACATAGAAATTCCCCCGGTTACTTCGTTGATAATAAATTTTAATCCTCAAAATACTTATTGTATTCCTCCGGTTAAAATTTATTCTCGCCTTGTCCTCAGAGAAATTTCTACATTTTTCTTTTGATACTATATAAAATCAGGAGTTTGCTACAAGTTTTGCCAGCTCTTTGTTGATACAGAAATAGATATCTTCATCACTGCCGTATATATCAACAACATCTTTATGATTAATAAGTTTTTCCACTATAAAAGCTGTCAAATACAAGCTTGCAATATTAGGGTTTGAGATAAGAGTCCGAAAAGGGGCGACCATATAATCAATATCAAAATCTTCTGCCGTGCACAAAGTATCAAGGCATCGTACTATCTGTTTTTCAATGCCTGATTTGGAAACAGTTTCAATAAGACCTGTTTCAATGAGTTTCATGGCGACTTTATTACTAAAGGTTTCTACATTGTCCCGGATTGTGGTTATTGTTTTAATTCTCTCCCGCTCTTTGGAAGATTCAATTTTAGAAAGAAGTTTTTCTTCCTTATTCCCAGTATAAAAGATTTTAGCCATTTATTTATCCTTAAATTTTTCAAAAATCATAAAATATTATTTTATATATATACAATAGAAGCCATATAACTTTCAAGCTAAAATCTAAACTTGTTCAATAATAATCTGGGCACTGTTTTTTTTGAATTTACTGATTTTGAGCTTAAATGCGATTTCAGGGTAAAAATCCGGCAGCGCATCTGGATTTTCTACGTTAAAGTGAAAGGCTTCAACCTGACCATGATTTGAAAAAGATGCATCTTCAAGAACCATTTTTCTATGCTTATTTGCTATTAAATAAGAGGATTTTACATTGATCTGCCTGCATAAAAAAAGAGGTTCCGGATTTGCCATGCCAAAAGGCCTTAATTGATCAATCTCTTTTGCCAGGTCAAAATTTATATCTTTAAAATCAAGAACAGCATCAATAAATTTTGTTTTTTGGAAGTCATGCTTGGAACAGGTTTCTTCCAAATATTGATTCAAATTTTTATAAAGTGTGGCTAAATTTATGGTTTTCACAGTAAGACCGCATGCCATTTTATGCCCGCCAAATTTTTCCAGTAAAGAGTGATTTTTTTGAAGAGCATTGTATATATTGATATTATTGATACTTCTGCCAGAGCCTACAGCATTATCTTTACCACTGGAAAGTAAAATCACAGGGCAGTAATATTTTTTAGATAATTTTGATGCAGCAATTCCCAGGACACTGGGGTTCCAGTTGTCATTCCATAAAAACAATAATTTTTTATGCAATAATTCAGGATTTTGCAGAATTTTTTGTTCAATTTCATTTACAATTTCCTGCTCAACTTTTTGTCGTTTAATATTTAATTGATCAAGGAGAGAGGCTGTTCTCTCCGTGCTTACCCTGTCTGTATTAATGAGTTGGGATACGCAAATTCTGGCATGGGACATCCTGCCTGCGGCATTAATTCTTGGAACAATTTTAAAAGATATGTCATCTGAATCTATTTTATTTAAATCAAGTCTGCATATCTTTGCAATGGATCGCAAACCAGTCCTTGTTCCCTGTCTGATTTTTTTAATTCCTGCCATACAAAGTACACGGTTTTCATGGATTAAGGGGACCATGTCTCCTATTGTTCCAAGAGTGAACAGATCAAGAAAATTACTCAAATTAGGTTCAATTATCTCTTCCCAGAAATTTTGATCCCGTAAAAATTTTCTTAAAGCCATGACAAGAAAAAAAGCAACACCCACACCTGCAAGATAGTCCAAACCTGCATTACAATCTTCTCTTTTTGGATTAATAACAGCATGGGCCAATGGCAGATGCGTGTCTGGTTCATGGTGATCTGTAATAATAATATCAATGTCTTCAAAATTTGCTTTTTTAACAGCATCGTGACTTGAAACTCCACAGTCAACAGTAATAATTAAATCAATATTTTGATCTGCTGCCATTTGAATATGATCTATCTGAAGGCTGTAGCCCTCTTTAATTCTATGGGGAATATACCATGAAATATTGGCATCACAATATTCAAGAAATTCACACAAAAGTGCTGTTGATGTAACCCCATCTGCATCAAAATCACCAAAAATCAGGATTTTTTCTCTGTTTTTTAGGGCTGTAAAGATTCGTTTTACAGCTTTATCCATATCTTTTAAAATAAAAGGATCAGGAAGATTTTCATAATTTGGGTTTAAAAAGAAACGTGCATCATAAATATTGGTAATGCCCCTGCCAATAAGCAGGCTAGATAGAATTGGATTACATTCAAGACCCTTAGTTAAAAGATTTGCTTTCTCTTTGTCATGTTCAAAATATTTGAGTATTGTATCCATATTATTTAAGAAAGTATCTATATAAGCAAATTTTTATAAAGTCAATTTCAATCCAGATATTTAATCTCTTGCAAAAAGATTAAAAATGTTATAAAAAATCACAAATTATGCCTGGGTGGCGGAACTGGTAGACGCAAGGGACTTAAAATCCCTCGGAGATAATCTCTGTACGAGTTCAATTCTCGTCCCAGGTACCAAAAAATACAAAGGGTTGGCAAATCAAGCTGACCCTTTTTTATTTTTTATGGTGACGATTCCATATGTAAAGGAGTGAGTGATGGCCAAAAAAACAAAGAATGAATGTATTGAATTAACGGACAGCTTAACCATTGAACTGCCATGTCAGATGATTGAGCGAATTGAAAGGTATGCCACAAAGAATGGAAGCTCTGTGAGTGGAGTCTTGCTGGAAGCGTTGGATACTTTTTTAAGGAACAAATCTAAGTAGTGAGCAACAAATATTTATTGCTTGATTTTTTTACTTAAAATGCGTAAATATTTTTACAAAACTCAATAGTTGTGTGGCGGCTTGCAATGGTCACAAACCTACAACAAATATGAAATAATTAAAAAAATTAACGTAATTATTTCATGTATAATTACTGCGGGATATATTATTCTATGGATAAAATTCAAATTTTTGGCGGAAAAAAGCTTCAAGGCGAAGTTAATATCAGCGGAGCAAAAAATGCAGCTCTTCCTTTAATTGCTTCAAGTATTCTTGTTAATGGAAAAATTAGTTTTACCAATGTACCAGGCCTTATGGATATTAGAAGTATAAGACTCCTTCTTGAAGATCTTGGAGCCACGTGCAATGTTTTGTCGCCGGGCTGTCTTGAAGTGGATGGCTCTACCATACATAAAATTGAAGCACAATATGATCTTGTTCGAAAAATGAGGGCATCAATTCTTGTTTTAGGTCCCCTTGTTGCAAAATTCGGCCATGCAAAAGTATCTTTGCCAGGAGGCTGTGCCATAGGAGCAAGACCTGTGAATATGCATCTTGCAGGGCTTGAAGCCCTAGGTGCAACAATCAGTATAGAACATGGATATATTGAAGCAAAAGCAGACAGACTTGTGGGAAATGAAATCTATTTTGATATGCCAACTGTAACTGGAACTGAAAATTTAATGATGGCCACGACCCTTGCAAAGGGAAAAAGTATTTTGCGAAATGCTGCAAGAGAGCCTGAAATTGTTGCCCTTGCACAGGCATTGAATAAAATGGGTGCCAAAATTGAGGGTGCAGGAACTGCTATTATCACCATAGAAGGTGTAGAAAAATTAAATCCTACCCACATTAAAATCATACCAGACAGAATTGAAACCGGCACCTTTATGGTTGCCGCCGCCGCTACTGGTGGCGATGTGCTTATAAAAGGATGTGAACCTGATCATATTGGTGGTGTAATCAATAAACTCAAAGCCACTGGTGCTTTGGTTGAAACTTTTAAAGACAGCATCAGGGTCAAAGGATCAAGTACGATTAAGAGCATTGATATTAAAACACTTCCATATCCAGGATTTCCAACTGACATGCAGGCACAATTTATGACTTTGATGACCATTGCCAAAGGCAACAGCATTATCCATGAATCTGTTTTTGAGAATCGTTTTATCCATGCAAATGAATTATTGCGCATGGGTGCTGATATTTCCATAACAAACGGTAATCTTGCTTCCATAAGAGGTGTTAAAGAACTCCAGGCAGCACCTGTCATGGCTTCTGATTTAAGGGCAAGTGCTTCCCTTGTTATTGCAGGACTCATTGCAAAAGGTACTACTCTTATTTCCAGAGTATATCATATGGACAGAGGCTATGAAGCCATTGAAAAAAAACTTTCACTGCTTGGAGCTGATATTAAACGTATAAAATAACTGCCAATGGCAGTTTGATCGCCTAATGTGCAGAAACTAACCTGAAGATCACACGCAAAGTATGAAAGTTGATAATAGGTTAAGCAATGACTTTCATATACAATCTTTGAGAACTATTCAAAGGCCTTGAAATGAAAATGTTTTTCATGTTTTTCTCTTTGATTGCAGGAATAATCGCTGGGAATTTTTCCGCAGATTTAACACTTCTGGTTGTTTGTGCGATTTTTTTTGTATTTGGTATTCTGCCCTGGATTTTTTTCCATCATAAAAAAAATCTTAACATTTATATCGTATCGGTTTTAATCTTTATTTTCGGGTTCCTTGCCATCCAGAACAGAATCCATCCTGATTTGCCAGCACATCATATATCCAATTTTCTTGATACAAAAAACAATATTATTACAGGCCAGATTGTCTCCTTTGCAACACATTATAAGAGAAAACATAGAGTAACTCTTTTATGTCAAACAATTAAGCCCAAAGACAACGACCTGCAACAGGTTACAGGCAGGATTCAACTAAGTATTTACGGACTGTCAGATAGATCTCCGCGATATGGTGATCTTATACAATTTAAAGCATCCATTAAATCCATTGGAAATTTTCAAAACCCCGGCGGCTTTGATTATAAAAGGTTTTTAAAATTAAAAGAGATATATGGTTCCACCTGGGTAGGGGCTCATAAGATTAAAATATTAAACAGTGATGATCAAATTGATATTGTATCCAAATTGATCAGGCAGATTGAAAAACTGAGGATAAAATTTTTTCATTATATTTTAAACCAAACTGATTACGCAAGATCTGGTAAAATAATGGCTTCTCTTATCACAGGGAAAAAAGAGATTATTCCCAGTGCAATAAGAGATCTGTTTTCCAAGGCTGGTATCAGTCATCTTCTTGCAATTTCAGGTTTACATCTATCCATTGTAAGTTTATTGTTTTTTTCTGGGTTCTACAGATTTTTTTCTTTGTTCCATCCATTGCTGATTTCGGGAAAATCAAAAAAAATTGCCGGGGTATTAACCATTGCACCCCTTCTATTATATGGTATTTTCACAGGGTTTTCTCCCTCGTGCCAGCGTGCAATGATAATGATAACTATTCTTATATTCTCTTTTATTCGTGAAAAAGAGAAAGATATTATTTCAAGTCTCTGCCTTGCTGGAATATTAATATTGATCCTGGATTCTGCGGCACTTTTTTCCATATCATTTCAATTATCATTTTCTGCTGTTGTTTTTATTGTTTACGGAGCTGGATTGCTAAAACAATATCTGCCGTTTATAATGGGGAAAAAAATATGGTTGAAAGCATGTGTGATGGTTTTTATCACACTGTTTGCAGGGCTTGGAACATCACCTCTCACAGCACACTATTTTAATATTGTATCCATAATTGCCCCCATATCAAATTTTATTGCCATACCACTTCTTGGATTTATTGTACTGCCCTTGGGTCTTGTATGCCTGGTCAGTTTTTCCTGGTTCCCTGCATTTGCAGGTTTTATAGTTTTTGTGTGCAGCAAGCTTATTTCATACTTAATAATATTTTCCCAATTTGTTATCTCACTGCCTTTTGCCTGGTCAAGGACAATTACTTTGCAATGGATTGAAATTGCAGCAATCTATTCTGTTTTTATTGCAATTTTTCTATTTTTAAAGGGATATAAAAAAGTTTTTACATTATTGAGTATTGTCAGTGTTTCAGTGATCATATTCCATTTGATAAACCTTAATTACAGCCAAAACCATGAAAATAAGCTGCAAATTACAATCATTGATGTGGGGCAGGGGAGCAGTACACTTATTCAGACCCCTAAAGGGGTAAATATAGTGGTGGATGGAGGTGGATTTTCTGATATATCTTCATTTGATACAGGCAGGTATATAATTGCTCCATTTTTATGGAAAAAAAGAATTAAAACCATTGATTATGTAATTTTAACCCATCCCGAGTCTGATCATTTAAATGGTTTGATTTTTATTCTTGATAATTTCAATGTTAAAACTTTGATTAAAAACAATGATACAAGAGATACAATCACCTATGAAACCATGATGCAGATTTGTAAAAAACATGATATCAGGATATACAACCCTTTAGATCATGGAAAAAACATGGATCTAGGTTTCATAAGATTAAAATTTTTTGACTCTTTAAAAGAAGTTTTTTCATATAAT
>CAZYDL010000117.1:0-7040 GCA_964646305.1 uncultured Desulfobacula sp.
ATAGCACCTTCAAAACTGCATCCTTTGTGGTATTCTCCATATATAGCAGTATTCTTTTTTGTTTCAAGTATAGTTGCAGGACTTTCCATGGTGATATTTGAAGGTTCCCTGTCCCACAAGGCTTTTCATTCAAAGATGGATAAAACCTATCTTAAAGAGCATGAACCTCTTGTTTTTGGATATGCAAAGGCTGCTGCCATGGTTTTATTTGGATATTTTATAGTAAAACTTGTTGGAGTTGCTGCCGGCAACCACTGGCATCTGCTCGGCACTCCCTATGGAATCTGGTTTCTTGTGGAAGTACTCGGGTTTATTGCATTGCCCTGTTTTCTTTTTACAATAGGATCGCGGGATCAAAACCTGGGCCTGATAAAATTTACTGCAGTTTTATCTGTAATCGGTATTGTTTTAAACAGGCTAAATGTAAGTATAATAGCCTTTAACTGGCAAAAACCTTTATGTGAACGATATATTCCATCCTGGATGGAAGTTATGCTTTCCATATTCATGGTAACATGCCTGATTCTTGTTTTCAGATTCATTGTTACAAGAATGCCGGTTTTTTATGAACACCCTGATTTTAAAGAAGAACATCACTGAAAAGGGATAAACAAATGGAAGATATGATTTATACACTTCAAGATTACATGCTGCATACTGAATCCATAACATATATTATTATGGGAATTTCTCTAATATGTGTTGTTGGTTTCTGGCTTTTTTTGACAGGAACTGAAGAAGATTAAATATGCATTGCATGACACTAAAATACAAAATATCTCATAAAGAAATTTTTGAATACTCAAAGGAGATAGTATGACAGATACAACAAACTGGGACTGGGAAACAAAAGAGAAACTGGTTTCCGATTTAAACGAGTGGAAAACCTCGTATAACTGGGTTGAAGAGCCCTATGTCAGTCCTGACGGCGAGAAAATAGCAGCCATTGTAAATACAGATGAAGCAGAATTTAATGTGTGTGAAAATAATAAAGCCTGGGAAATAGAAGAGCCCTTTGAAAAAGCCTATTCATTAAGATATTCTCCCGATGGCAGGCTCATAGTACTTACGGCCGTAGATGATGAATGGAAACCGGTTGTGGATGGAAAACCCTGGGAAACTATTTTTGATTTTATCTGGGATTTAAAGTTCAGCAAAGATGGAAAAGCCATCTCTGTTGCAAGCCAGACAGATACGGAATACTGCATGGCCGTAAATGATGTGCCATGGGAAGATTCATACAGTTTTATTACATGCATGACTCTAAGTGAAGACGGGTCAAAATCAGGCTCTGTTGTTCAGACAATTGCCATGGGACAGGCAGAAGTTTTTAAATTTCAGGAAGGAGCTTTTACCGCTGCTGTAAATGGTGTTCCATGGGATACCAATTTTGTAAATGTATGGAACATGTCCTTTAATAAAGACGGTTCAAGCCTTGCTGCAGAGGTCAGGCTTAATCTCTACGATTATACAATTGTTGTCAATGGCAAACCCTGGAATAATATTTATGGCTGTGTTTGGCAGCCAGTATTCCATCCAAATACAAATGCTGTGATAGCGCCGGTTAAGCTGAAAGACGGCTGGACTCTTGCCTGTGATGATAAAGTTTTATGGGATAGAAGGTTTGCTCAAGTCTGGCAGCAGATGGTCAGTCCTGAAAGTGAAAAAATAGCTGCCATTGTTGCTTCATCTTATGGGAAATGGACTATTGCTGTTGATGGAAAACCCTGGAATATTACATTTGGTGATATGGTAACAGATGCTGTTTTTAGCCCTGACGGAACCAGAGTAGCATGTATTGGAACTGACAAAGAACAATATACAATTTGTGACAATGGCAAAGCCTGGGATATCAAGTGTGATATGGTATGGAAACCTGTTTTCAGCCCGGACGGAAGTAAAGTCGCTGCAAAAGTTGATAAGAACGGCAAAAGAACAATTGCTGTAAATGGCAAACTTTGGAATAAAATGTGCGATGAAGTGTGGGAGCCTGTTTTCAGCCCGGACGGAAGTAAAATTCTCTGCCGTTCAGTAGAAGACGGTAAATATTATAGAAGAATAATTCCTGTGAGTGAATTTTAAAAATAAAAAAGGGAATAAACAAATGAATAATTTTAACAGCATTTATAATTTTGTAAGCGGTCCTCTTGTATGGCTTGCCTTTATTGTTTTTATAGGCGGCAGCATTTACAAGATCCGGAACCTGATTGTACTTGTTAATAAAAAAGAGAGATATATCTATACTTATATGAGCCTTAAATACAGTTTAAGATCAATAATGCACTGGATTACTCCTTTTGCCACAGTAAACTGGCGTAAACGTCCTGTAATGACCATTACAACTTTTATTTTCCATGCAGGTCTTGTTATAATGCCACTTTTCGTAAGTGCCCATGTTATCATGTTTCATAACGCATGGGGATTTTCCTGGCCAAGTCTGCCGGAAAGTTTTACAGATGCTGTAACTCTGCTTGTTATTATATGCAGTATTATTTTTTTAATTAGAAGACTTGTTTTAAGAGAAGTAAAATTTTTAACAGATGCATCGGATTTTGGTGTTTTGCTCATAACTGTAGCACCTTTTATAACAGGCTTTCTTGCTTACCATAATGTTGGAAACTATCATTTATGGATAATTCTTCATATCCTTTCAGGTGAAATCATGCTTGTTGCAATACCGTTTACAAGGCTCAGTCATATGTTATATGCCGTATTTACAAGAGCTTATATTGGATCTGAATTTGGAAAAGTAAGACATGCAAGGGATTGGTAAGAAGCCCTGTCAAGAAAAAAATATGATTGATAAGGAGAAGATGGATGGCATTACCCTATATAGAATATGAAAAAAACATTATTGATGAAGGTCTTGAAACAGGGACTAAAAGACTGACCCGCGAAAGAATTGTAAAAGTTGTTGACAGGGTTATTGGTGGTGAAACAGGTGCAAGGCTGAAAGCTTATGTTGATACATGTGTCCATTGCGGGCTCTGTTCAGATGCCTGCCATATGTATCTTTCCACAAAAAGAGATCCCAAACTTACCCCTTCTGCCAAGGTGAAACGTACTATGTCCGTTCTTTTGGCGAAAAAGGGCAATGTTTCTCCTGCATTTATTAAAAAAGCTTCAGAGATTGCTTCTACAGAGTGTAATCTCTGCAAGCGCTGTGTCCAGTATTGCCCTTTTGGTATAGACATAGCTTATGTAATGAGTGTTGTAAGAAGAATCTGCCATTTGTGCGGGGTAACTCCCCTTTATATCCAGGATACAGCCCATAGCCACTCTGTTACACAAAATCAGATGTGGGTGAAAGAAGATGAGTGGATAGATACCCTTCAATGGCAGGAAGAGGATGCAAGAGAAGAGATTCCTGACTGTAGGATTCCCCTTGATAAAGAGGGGGCAGATTTCATGTATTCAGTCATAGGACCGGAGCCAAAATTTCTGGCGCAACTGCTTTACCAGACAGCCATAATTTTTAATGCAGCAGGCCTTAACTGGACAATGCCGTCCTTTCCAGGATGGGATAACAGTGATATGGCAATGTTTACAGGTGATAGTGAAATAATGGGCAGAAATAAAAGATTTCATTATGAAGCAGCACAAAGACTTAAGGTTAAGAGAATAGTTATGGGCGAATGCGGTCATGCTTTCCGCGCTGCATATGATATGGGTAACAGATGGGTGAGCTGGGCAATGCCTCCTGTTCCCATGGTTCATGCCATTGAATTTTATTATGATCTTTTAAAGAGTGGAAAAATCAAAGTAAAGGAAAAATATAAAAAATCAGTAACCCTGCACGATCCATGCAACACTATAAGAGGAAGAGGACTTCATGAGAAAGCACGCTATGTTATAAATGAGCTTTGTGAAAATTTTATTGAGATGCATCCGAACCGTGAGCACAATTATTGCTGTAATGCAGGCGGTGGAGTTATTAACTGCGGCCCTCCCTTTAAGAAAAAAAGAGTATCAACAAACAGGATAAAAGCACAGCAATGCTTAGATACAGGTGCCGAGATCCTGATTACCCCCTGCCATAACTGTCACAGCGGCATGGAAGATATTATTGGTGATTATGGAGTGGACATGCATGTAAAGTTCATCAATGATATCATGTACGAGGTTATGGAAAAACCAGGGCTTGAATAATACTGGAATAAGATAGACTCAAAATTATATTTTAAGTACCCAAAAAGGCTGTTGGCTATAGTTCAACAGCCTTTTTTTATTAAATACCTGAATTAAGTGAAAGCAGCTGACAATAAATCTCCTGGATCAATATAATTGTATTGAATTCATACCATGGTTTATTGTAAGATAACAATTATTTTCAATTCCCAAAATATTTAAAAGGCAAAAATATCAATGCTTGGAGAGTTTGACCGCAATAATATTATAGTCAAAAAAAAATATTCAGGGCATACTGTGCAAAAAAGGCTGCTTATTCCGTTGGCCTGTGTGTTGATTCCACTTATAGTCTCTTTTTGCATAATCCTTATTTATACCCAGAAAAAAGCATTGGAACAAGCCAGTCTGCAAAGATTTAAAACTCTAACCACAATGCTGTACCAGACCATAGAGGAACAATCCAATGCCTTGACTGCCCTGGAGAATATTATTCTTTACAATGTTAATTTACCCAAAGATTTACAAAAACACGACAGACATGCCCTATTCTCCAACTATGAAGATATTTTTGCAAGGCTTAAAAAAGATTATGGAATAACCCATTTCTATTTCCATCTTCCCAACAGGGTTAATCTCTTACGATTACATAATAATAAAAAATATGGTGATACCATTGACCGTTTCACCTTGTTAGATTCCATACGAACTGAAAAATCAGCATCGGGCATAGAACTTGGCCCTTCCGGCACATTGGCACTTCGAGTGGTACAGCCGGTTTTCTTAAATAATTTGCCTGTGGGATATATTGAACTTGGAAAAGGGATAGAAGATATTTTTTCCAGTATTCATAAAGAGCCTGGAACAGAGATTGTTTTAGGCATCAGTAAACACAGACTCAATCAGTCCCGGTTTGAGACAGGAATGGCAATGCTGGGCAGACAAGCCAATTGGAACCAGTTTTTGGAAAAAGCTCTGATTTATACATCCCTTCCAGAATTTCCTGTTCAATGGGAGCATTTTCTTACTGACAAGGATCATAAGCATCATACCACAAGTCCCATCACAAAGTATAATGATAAATCTTGGCATGTCCTTGCCTTTGATATTGCAGATGCTTCTGGTTCTGAAATCGGCGATATGCTTTTTTTTGTTGATATATCTAAAGGCCTGAGACAATATCAATTGTTTACTGCCATGGTTGCAATTACTGCTTTTACCCTTTTGGCCATGCTCCTGTTTTTAATTTTCAGGATATTGCAAAATACAGACATGATAATTTTTAAACAGCAACAATCCATTGAAAATTCAGAAAACAGATTCAGAGGTCTTTTTAATTCCATTACCGACCTTATTTATACCATGGATCTGAATGGAGTTTTTACTTCAGCAAACCCTGCCATGCATAAACTTTTTGGTTATGATATGGATGAATTTATCGGACGCAGGGCAACCCAATTCATGTCACCTGAATTTGCACAAGAATTTAACACTCGATATCTTGAAGTAGTGAAGGAAGATGGCTTTTGTGAAGGTATCAGCTATTATTATAGAAAAGATAAGGAAAAAATTTATATTGAATATAAAAGTTCCCTTGTTGAGCCTGCTGTTGGAAAACCCTATATCAGCGGTATGGGCAGGGATGTAACCGAGAAAATATTATCCCAGCAAAAAGTTAGAGATCTTCAGGAACAGATTATACAGACTCAAAAGATGGAATCCATAGGAACCCTGGCAGGGGGCATTGCCCATGATTTTAATAATATTCTTTTCCCTATCATGGGGCATACGGAAATGCTCTTAAATGATTTTCCTGAAAATAGCCCTACATACAAAAGCCTTAATAAAATATATTCAGGAGCTTTAAGAGCCCGGGATCTTGTAAAGCAGATTCTTGATTTCTCAAGACAGGAAAAAGGAGAGACAAGATTGATGGAAATCCATCCTGTTATCAAAGAAGCCTTAAAACTAATGGATTCTTCAATACCCGATAATATAAAGATTACCCGGAATATCAGCAAAGACTGCAGTCCAATTAAAGGTGATCCCACAAAGATACACCAGATAATAATGAATCTCATAGCCAATGCCTGTTATGCAATGGATGAAAAAGGCGGAAAATTGACAATAAGCCTTAAAGAAATTGAGCTTGGGCAATCAGACCTGATAAATCCTGACATGCACCAAGGCAGCTATGCAAGATTTACTATATCTGATACAGGTGCAGGCATGGACAGTGAATTGATTTCCAAAATTTTTGATCCTTTTTTTACCACCAAAGAAAAGGGCAAGGGTACAGGAATGGGGCTGTCGGTTGTACATGGTATTGTTATTGGAATGGGTGGAGGCATTAATGTTAAAAGTAAAATTGGCCAAGGGACAAGTATCCATGTCTATCTGCCAATAATACAATCTGAACCAGAACTGAAGGTCGATTATGGAGATACCGCATTAACAGGTGGTTCTGAACATATTTTACTTGTGGATGATGAAGAAACAATAACTCTCATGGAAAAAGAGATTTTAGAGCGCCTGGGTTATGAAGTTACCACCCGCACCAGCAGTATAGAGGCCCTTGAAGTCTTTCGAATAGTTCCAGACAGATTTGATATTGTCATAACTGACATGGCAATGCCCAATATGAATGGAGATAAGCTATCGAAACAATTAATTAAAATACGACCTGATATCCCCATACTGATTTGTACAGGTTTTGGTGATATAATGTCCAGGGAGCAGGCAGCATCAATCGGCATTAAAGATTTTTTATTAAAACCTGTCAAAATTAAGGATTTTTCTCAAAAAATTCGCCAGGTTCTGGATGAAGGAGGATAAATATGTCAAAAATTTTAATCATTGATGATGATCTTGACCTTTGTAAAACTCTTGTTAAAAGCTTTGAAAGATTGGAACAT
>CAZYDL010000117.1:7050-8386 GCA_964646305.1 uncultured Desulfobacula sp.
ATGTAAATCTTCCCGATGGCAATGGAGTTGAGGCTATTGAGACCATAAAAAAGCATGACGCGGCACCTGAAATCATTATAATGACAGGCGACAGCGACCCTGAAGGTGCAGAACTTGCCATGAAATCGAGAGCTTGGGACTATATTCAAAAAGGCAGATCCCATAAAGAATTTCAATTTTCAATGCTTCGTGCATTGGAATACAGGCAGGAAAAACAATCTAAACCCATTGAAACCAAAATTCAAATAAAATCAATTATTGGAAAGAGTCCGCAAATCACAACCTGCCTTGAAAAAGTTATCAAGGCTTCAAAAAATGATGTTCCAGTGTTGATCACAGGAGAAACTGGAACAGGAAAAGAACTTTTTGCCAAAGCTGTGCATAAAAACTCTTTGCGGGCCCAGAATGATCTTATTGTTGTGGATTGTGCATCTCTTCCAGAACACCTTGTTGAAAGTGTGCTTTTCGGTCATGTAAAAGGCGCTTTTACAAGTGCTGATTCAGACAGGACCGGATTGATCAAAATGGCAGACAAAGGGACCTTGTTTCTTGATGAGGTGGGAGAACTGCCTTTAATTCTGCAAAAAAAATTTTTAAGGGTACTCCAGGAAAAAAGATTCAGACCTGTTGGCGGTAAAAAAGAGATTAAAAGTGATTTCAGACTTATTTCCGCCACACTTCGCAATGTTTCCAAAATGGTTGAACAGGGAAATCTCAGAGAAGATTTTTATTTTAGACTTGCCTCTTTAACTATTGATATACCTCCCCTGCGTGATCGCAAATCAGATATATCTTTACTGGTAGCTCATTATATGGATCGCAAAAACACAGTATTTGACCAATCTCCCCATAAAATTTCAAAGGACTTTATTCATGCTCTTATGGAGTTTAACTGGCCCGGCAATATAAGAGAATTGTATAATGCCATTGATTATGCAGGCAGTGATGCTTTTAATGAATCAATCTTGTTTGCAAAGCATCTTCCTGAAAATATCCGTATATTTAATATAAAAAGTAAAATTGAAAAACAAACCAGCTATGAAACAAAGAAAGATACCACAAAAACCTCACATGTGGAAAACCTGACCTTAAAAGATTATCTTGAAAAGGAAAAATATAAATATATAATAGGTCTGATGAACAACACAAAGGGAGACATCAAAACTGCCTGCCGCTTGTCCGGCCTATCCCGGGGCCATCTTTATGCACTTTTAAAAAAATATAATATTAATTAAAATTCAATTTTTACATATCCTGCCTGATAACATGTTGTTTTAAAAACTCTCTTCCTGTCATATTTTTCAGACTGTCATATTTTTATGACAAATACTTCTAA
>CAZYDL010000117.1:8396-10027 GCA_964646305.1 uncultured Desulfobacula sp.
AGCTATAAAATAAGAATTACTGCAACTTTTCATTAAGAAAATCATATTTTTATGACAAACTGGAAATAATCATTTTGCCTCTAAGTATTTGGAATTTAATGATTTTCACTCTTTTGCGCCTTTGGCACACAATTTGTAATATAATTCTAACAGGAGTGGAAACATTCTAAAATTTAGTCATAAAAAAAGGTATTGTTAAATGAATATTATTCTATTTATCCATAAAGACTCTTTACACAAAAATGTTACTCTTAAGAATGCAATTGAAAACAATTATCATGGCGGCAACCTTCAGGTTTATGAAACTTTTAATTCTTTGAAATCCAGGCTGAAAAAAAGTTGCGGGGACTATAATAATGAAATTTTAATATTGTTTGCAGAATCAACACAGCGATTAAATCAGTTAATCTCATTGGTAGATTTAATGGAAGGCAGGCGCATTGTTTTAATCCTGCCCGATGAATCCAAACAGACTCTTTCCATGGCATCGCGATTTTTCCCAAAATTTTTTACCACTATAAGGGACAACTATGATGACCTTTGCGATGTGATAGGCAAAATGACTAATAAAAATAAAAACAGAATAAAATACTAAAAGGAGGAGATTGAAAATGACTCAAGAGGCAGACGCAATGGATAAGGCAATTAAAGCCACAACCATTACAACAGGCAAGTACCTGACCTTTACCCTTGATGAAGAAGAATATGGCATAGGGATTTTAAAGGTAAAAGAGATTATCGGCATGATGGATATAACATCAGTGCCGCGTACTCCACAGTTTATAAAAGGAGTTATTAATCTTCGCGGTAAGGTTATTCCCATTATAGATCTTCGCCTGAAATTTGAAATGGGCGAAATCCCATATACAGATCGCACCTGTATCATTGTAGTTGAAGTTGATTCTGAAGAAGGCACTATTCTTATTGGTATTGTTGTTGATGCTGTATCAGAAGTTCTCAATATACAGGAAGGTGAGATTGAAGAGACACCTGCCTTTGGTACTCAACTTAATACCGATTATATTCTCGGAATGGCAAAGACCCAGGGCGGTGTTAAAATTTTACTTAATATTGACAAGGTTTTAAGTATTGAAGAGATATCAGACCTTGACAAGGTAGCAAAATAATAAAAAGGAAAAAGAAAAATGAAAAAGATGAGTCTCAGCGCAAGATTGATGATATTTTTCATGCTTGTGGGAATTATTCCCTTTGCCATAGGCAGTATTGTATCTTTGACAAAATCAAGCAATGCCTTATCTGATGCTGCCTATGGCCAGCTCAAGGGCATGCGTGCAGTAAAAAAAGCACAAATCACCCAGTTTTTTAATGAACGCAAAGGTGACATGGGTGTATTAATGGAAACTGTGGGCACACTGAGAAAGGAAGCCTTTGATAAACTCGAAGCTGTCCAGTTTTCAAAAAAGGCAGCCATAGAAGCCTATTTTAGTGATATATTCATGAAAATGGGTGTGTTTGCAAAATCTAAAGATGTAAGTCTGCTATATGACAGGCTTGTTGTTTACCATAATGACATGAACACCCCTCCCACTGGAAACTATGATGTGACAACTTCTGAATACAATGAAATATGGAACACACTGGGAGCATCATTAAAGGAATTTTATGATATC
>CAZYDL010000118.1:0-10014 GCA_964646305.1 uncultured Desulfobacula sp.
AGCTTGGGCCAGAAAGTACACCCTACGAGTTTAAGATTAGGCATTATAAAGACATGGGATTCCAGGTGGTATGCAGACAAGGAATATGCCTCTTTTGTTGAAGAAGATTTTAAGGTCAGAAAGTTTTTGAAAAAGAAACTCTATCATGCTGGTATTTCAAAAATTGAGATAGAACGATTTTCTAAACAGATCCGGCTTAAAGTATTTGCAGCAAGACCTGGTATCATTATCGGGAAAAAAGGTTCGGAAATTGCGATCCTTAAGCAGGAACTTGAAAAAATGCTTAAACCTGCTGTGATGATTGATATCAAGGAAGTAAGACGTCCAGAAATAGATGCTCAACTTGTTGCCGAGAATATTGCACTTCAATTGGAAAGAAGAATAGCATTTAGAAGAGCCATGAAAAGAAGTGTCTCTTCTGCCATGCGGTTTGGGGCAAAAGGAATTAAAATAATTTGTGCAGGGCGCCTTGGTGGAGCTGAAATGGCAAGGACCGAATGGTATAAAGAAGGGCGTATTCCGCTTCATACCTTAAGGGCTGATATTGATTACGGTTTTATTGAAGCAAACACTACATATGGAATCATTGGAATCAAAACCTTTATTTTTAAAGGTGAAGTGTTGAATCCTGGTGAAAAAGCTCTGGCAAGATAGAAGCGCACAAGATAAAAGCATATAGGAGAGATAAGAAATGCTTAGTCCAAAAAATGTTAAATTCCGCAAGCAGTTTCGCGGCAGAACAAAAGGATCACCCCAAAGAGGCAATACTCTGAGCTTTGGTGATTTTGGTCTGCAGGCCATGGAATGCGGATATATAAATGCAAGACAGATTGAGGCAGCAAGGGTTGCCTTGACAAGACATGCAAAAAGAGCGGGTAAGAGCTGGATCAGGTTTTTTCCTGATCATCCTGTTACTAAAAAACCTGCAGAAGTTAGAATGGGTAAAGGTAAAGGAGCTACAGATGCATGGGTTGCTAGAGTAAAACCAGGCAGGATTCTCTATGAAATGGAAGGTGTTACCAGAGAAGTCGCCCAGGAGGCCATGAAACTTGCAGCAAGAAAGCTTTCCTTGAAAACTCGTTTTGTGGAAAGGAACAGCTGATATGAAAACAAGTGAAATAAGAGAGTTGGGAACAGACAAGATTAAAGAAAAGCTTGCAGATTTGAAAAAAGAGCTTTTTAATCTTCGTTTTCAGAATGATGTGGGACAGCTTGAAAATACATCAACACTTTCAAATGTCAAAAAAGATATTGCAAGACTTTATACAATATCAAAAGAAATGAATGTAAACATTAGTTAAATTATAAAGATACTACTATGGAAGATATTCAAAAAAATAAAAGAGAATTGTTAGGTCTTATTGTATCAGATAAAATGGATAAATCAGTTGTTGTACAGGTTGAAAGATTTATTCAGCATAAGGTGTATAAAAAATATATCAAAAGATACAAAAAATATCATGCTCATGATGAGAATAACGAATGTAATATCGGTGATACAGTAAAAATTGCTGAGACAAGACCTTTGAGCAAGCTAAAACGTTTCCGAGTTTGTGAAATTGTTAAAAAAGCTGTTTGATTTAAGGAGTTTGAAAAATGATTCAGAGTGAAACAAGATTAACGGTTGCAGACAACTCCGGAGCAAAGGAATTGTATTGTATCAAGGTCCTTGGCGGATCAAAAAGAAGATATGCCAGCATTGGTGACATCATAACCTGTTCTGTTAAAGAAGCAATCCCCAATGCAAAGGTAAGCAAGGGTGATATTGTTCAGGCAGTTATTGTTAGAACTAAAAAAGAGATATCCAGACCTGATGGATCCATGATCAGATTTGATGATAATTCTGCTGTGATTTTGTCAAAATCAAAGGAACCTGTTGGAACGCGCATCTTTGGTCCGGTGGCAAGAGAATTAAGGGCAAAGAAATTTATGAAAATTGTCTCTCTTGCACCTGATGTGCTTTAACTATACGGGTTTGGAGAAAATATCCTATGGAAACAATGAAAATTAGAATTAAAAAAGATGATAAGGTTAAAGTGCTCACCGGCAAGGATAAGGGCAAAATCGGTAAAGTGCTGAAAGTTGTTAAAAAGACCAACCGGGTCATCATAGAAAATATTAATGTTGTAAAAGTTAACCAGAGGCCAACACAGGCAAACCCACAAGGTGGTATTGTGGAAAAAAATATGCCCATCCATGTTTCTAATCTAATGATTATGTGCAACTCATGTGTAAAGCCTACAAGAATTTCAATGAAATTATTAGAAAATGGAAAACGGGTTAGAATCTGCAAACAATGTAACCAGCAGATAGATTCTTAGTACCAAAGGTGGAGATTACTAATGTCGACTCTTAAGGAAAATTATATAAAAGAGATTGTTCCTCAACTTACTAAAACCTTTAATTTCAACAATGTATTTCAGGTTCCCAAGTTGGAGAAAATAGTTTTAAATATGGGGCTTGGTATTGCGGTAACAAACCCCAAGATCGTTGATCTTGCTGCAGCAGAACTTGCACTGATTGCCGGTCAAAAACCAATAATTACAAGGGCTAAAAAACCAATAGCAAATTTTAAGCTTCGTGCTGACCTGCCCATTGGTTGCAAGGTAACCCTGCGTCGAGAAAAAATGTATGATTTCTTTGATAGACTTGTGAATATTGCTTTACCGCGTGTCAGAGACTTTCGAGGAATATCTCCTAAGGCTTTTGATGGCAGGGGTAATTATAGCCTTGGTATTACAGAGCACATAATATTCCCTGAAATTGACTATGATAAGACCGATAGTATTAAAGGTCTGAACATTACTATTGTAACGAGTGCTAAAACTGATGATGAAGGTAGAGAGTTTTTAAAACTTTTGGGAATGCCTTTCAAAAATTAACAGTCATGGGCGGTTTGCAATTGCTGCTGTCCGTAGCAGGACATGAAAGATACAATAAAATTTAAATTAGTTTTTTCATACAAAGGATACAGGAGGAAAGCTTGGCTAAAAAAGCTTTAATTGTAAAGGCCGGTAGAAAACCAAAATTTTCTGTGCGTGCCTATAACAGATGCCCCTTATGCGGTAGACCAAGAGGATTTATTAGGAAAGCTGGTATTTGCAGAATTTGTTTCAGGAAGCTTGCTTCAGAAGGACACCTTCCTGGCGTTACCAAATCGAGTTGGTAAAAATTAGATTCAAAAAAAATAGCAGCAGATTTTAAGGAGATTTTAACATGGCAAGTAGTGATCCAATTGCAGACATGCTGACAATCATAAGAAATGGTGGAAAAGCAGGGTTTGTGAAAGTGGATATCCCCGGATCAAAGGTTAAGTTGGAAATGGTACGGGTGCTGAAAGAACAGGGATATATCAAAGATTATAAATTCCTTGAGAATGAGACACAGGGAGTACTTCGGGTTTATCTGAAATATGTAGTTGAGGAAGAACCGACAATCTTTGGAATTACAAGAGTGAGTAAACCCTCGCGCAGAGTTTACAGCAAATCAAAACAGATTAAGCCGGTTTTAAATGGTCTTGGCATCTCAATTGTCTCAACCTCTAAAGGGTTGATGACTGATAAGCAGGCGCGAGAAGCTAATCTCGGCGGTGAAATCCTTTGTAACGTTTGGTAAATCAGGAGCAGATATGTCTAGAATAGGAAAAAAGCCGGTTCAGCTTCCAGAAAAAGTCCAATTTACCCTTAAGGGTGATATGATTTCTATCAAAGGACCTAAAGGTAATCTTGAACGTAAATTGCACCCGGCTGTTAAAATAAGTATAAATGATGGTATTATAGTTTTTGATACAGATCAAAATGATAAGAAAAAAGTTGCTTTGCAGGGATTATTCCGCTCACTTGTTGCTAATATGGTAATAGGGGTTACAAAAGGGTATGAGAAAAAACTTATTCTTTCTGGTATTGGATATCGTGCAGAAACAAAGGGTAACAGCCTTATACTTAATATAGGCTATTCCAATCCGGTTGAATTTAAAGTGGCTGATGGAATTAAGGCAAGTGTTGATAAAAAAAAGACTAGTATTGTTTTGTCTGGTATTGATAAGGAACTTCTTGGTCAGGTAGCTGCTAACATAAGAGATTTACGACCTCCTGAACCCTATAAAGGTAAAGGCATTATGTATGCAGACGAACGAATTATAAGAAAAGCTGGTAAGACTGCTGGTAAGGAATAACCTAAAGGTCACACGTAAAAAGCAGGAATATAAAGATTATGGGAAATACATCACCAAGGCTTGTATCAAGGCTTAAAAGAAAAAAAAGAATCAGGAAAAATATTTTTGGTACCCAGGATCGCCCAAGAATGAGTGTGTTCAGAAGTTCAAAACATATTTATGCACAGATTATTGATGACACTCAGGGCACTACACTTGTATCTGCCTCCACCCTTGACAGGGAATTTAAGGAAAACAAGGTAGAGGGTAAAAAGGCTGAAATTGCAAAATTTGTTGGAAGCCTTATTGGTAAGAGAGCTCTTGATAAAGGAATTACAAAAGTAGTCCTGGACAGGAACGGATTTTTATATCATGGTCGCATTAAAGCGCTTTCCAATGCTGCTCGCGAAGCAGGATTGAAATTTTAATTTTTTGGAGGGACAACCCTTGGCAAGACAGCAGATGGAAGATAATGGATTAATTGATAAAGTCGTCAGAATCAATCGTGTTGCAAAAGTTGTAAAAGGTGGTAGAAATTTCACCTTTAGTGCACTCGTTGTTGTGGGTGACGGTGAAGGCAGTGTCGGTTACGGTCTTGGGAAAGCAAAAGAAGTACCCGAAGCAATTAAAAAAGGTATGGACAAAGCTAAAAGAAATATGGTTAAAATTTCTCTGCTTAATGGAACGGTTCCTTTTGAGGTTGTAGGAAAAGCAGGGGCTGGCAGAGTATTGCTCAAACCTGCATCACCTGGTACTGGTTTGATTGCAGGTGGTGGTATACGTGCTGTCCTTGAGGCAGTCGGAGTAACTGATATCCTGACAAAATGTATTGGAACACATAATACTCAAAATATTGTAAGGGCAACCATGGCCGGGCTTCAATCTCTTTGTTTAAAAGAAGACGTGGCAAAACGTCGCGGGCTTAAACCCGAAGATATATAAAGGTAGAAAATGGCTGATAAAATAAGAATTACACAAATAAAAAGCACAATAGGAAGACCAGCCAAGCATGGCAGGATTATCCGTTCTCTTGGATTAAGGAAAATGCATCATACTGTTGAACATAATGCTGACCCTGTAATACTGGGACAGGTTAAAAAAGTTTCTCATCTTGTGAAAGTCGAGGAGGTATAGTATGCAGCTTCATGATTTAGCACCTGAAAAGGGTGCAAGAAAAAATAGAAAAAAAGTGGGCAGAGGTCCTGGTTCTGGTATGGGTAAGACATCCACACGAGGTCACAAAGGTTTAAAAGCAAGATCAGGCGGAAATGTACGGCCAGGGTTTGAAGGCGGCCAGATGCCGATTTACAGAAGACTGCCTAAAAGAGGTTTCTTCAATATATTCAAAACCAATCATGCTGTCTTAAATATTAGAGATCTGGATAGATTTGATGATGGCACTACCATTGATATTGATATTTTAAGAGAATCAGGCATGGTAAAAGGCCGGGTTGACGGTGTTAAGATTCTTGGCACAGGTGAGGTAACAAAGAAATTTATTTTAAAAAATGTTCTTGTTTCCAAAACTGCCAGAGAAAAAATTGAAACTGCCGGCGGAAGCATAGAATAAACTTAATAGAACTGATGTAAGGAACATATAAATGATCGAAAACAGCTACCAGAATTTGCTTAAAATTCCTGAGCTCAAAAGAAAGATTTTTATTACTTTGGCATTGCTCTTTGTTTACCGGATTGGTATTCATGTCCCCACACCCGGGGTTAATGGTGCAGCGCTTTCTTCTTTTTTTGCAGCAGCTGAAGGCACTTTGTTTTCCATGTTCAACATGTTCTCTGGCGGTGCTTTGGAAAGATTTTCCATATTTGCATTGGGTATTATGCCCTATATCAGTGCTTCTATTATTCTTGAATTGATGACAGTTGTTGTGCCCCACCTTGCCCAGCTTAAAAAAGAGGGTGATGCAGGTAGAAAAAAGAAAACTCAATATACAAGATATGGAACTGTAATATTGAGTGTTATTCAGGGGTTGGGTATCAGCGTAGGGCTGGAATCCATGTCGTCACCTGCGGGCATAGCTATTGTTCCTTATCCTGGATGGGCTTTCAGGCTTGTCACTATTATTACACTGACAGCAGGTACTTCATTTATCATGTGGCTTGGAGAGCAGATCACTGAAAGAGGAATAGGAAACGGTATATCCCTGATCATTTTTGCAGGTATTGTTGCCAATATGCCTTCAGCCATGGGAAACACTGTACGACTGATGACAACCGGTGAGATGGGAATATTCGGGATTATTATACTTGCTGTTCTCATGATTATAGTTATTGCTGCTATTATTTATATGGAGCAGGCCCAGCGACGGATACCAGTGCATTATGCCAAGCGTGTTGTTGGCAGGAAAATGTACGGGGGGCAAACTTCACATCTTCCGTTAAAGATTAATACAGCAGGAGTTATACCACCCATATTTGCATCTTCCATAATAATGTTTCCTACTACTATTGCACAATTTATAGATGTTCCAATTATGAAAACCATGGCAAGCATGTTCAGCCCTGGAACTGTCTGGTATTATCTTCTGTATATTGGATTTATTATTTTCTTCTGTTTTTTCTACACAGCAGTACAGTTTAATCCAGATGATGTTGCTGAAAATATGAAGAAAAATGGTGGGTATATCCCTGGCATCAGACCCGGAAAAAGAACAAGCGAATACATTGACAGAGTATTGACACGCATTACACTTGGCGGAGCACTTTATGTGTCTGCTGTTTGTGTATTGCCAACCTTTTTAATGGGGAAATTTAATGTTCCCTTCTATTTTGGTGGTACTGCTCTCTTGATTGTAGTTGGTGTATCCATTGATACCATTTCCCAGATAGAGTCCCATCTGATCACAGGTAATTATGATGGATTTCTGGGTAGATCAGGAACAAAAAGAATAAAAGGCAGATAGGCCTGATAAACGAAATATTTAAGGAGATTGATAAGACTATGGCAAAAGAAGAACCCATAAAAGTTGATGGGAAAGTACTTGAAACACTGCCCAATGCCATGTTCAAAGTTGAGTTGGAAAATAAGCATGTATTGCTTGCACACATTTCCGGAAAAATGAGAATGCATTTTATTAAGATCCTGCCGGGTGACACAGTTACAGTTGAAATATCACCCTATGATTTAAGCAGGGGCAGAATTACATATAGATTTAAATAGGAGTAAATAGATGAAAGTCAGAGCATCTGTAAAAAAAATCTGCAGGAATTGTAAAGTAATTAAAAGACGTGGTGTCCTAAGAGTTATTTGTATAAACAAACGCCATAAACAGAGGCAGGGATAGGGGGAATAAAATTTGGCACGTATTTCAGGAGTTGATTTACCAAGAGATAAACATGCATGGATCGCTTTAACCTATATTTACGGAATAGGCCGCACAAGATCGAAACAGATACTTGCTCAAACAGGTATTGATCCAACTACTAAAGCAAATGATCTGACTGAATCAGAGGTTAATGATATCAGAAAAATCATTGATGCTGAGTTTAAAGTTGAAGGTGAACTTAGAAGTGAAGTCTCCATGAATATTAAAAGACTTATGGACTTAGGTTGTTACAGAGGATTACGCCATAGAAAAGGCCTTCCCTGTCGTGGTCAAAGAACCAGCACAAACGCCAGAACAAGAAAAGGTCCAAAAAGGACTGCAGTTAAAAAGAAACAAGCATAATAAAAAAGGTTTTATGAATTATGGCAAAAAAGTCTAAAAAAGTAATGTCCAAAAAGCGGGTGAGAAAGAATATTTCCACGGGAATTGTTCATATTCAATCTACTTTTAATAATACTATCGTTACAATTGCCGATGAAAACGGAAATACTATTTCATGGTCAAGCGCTGGCATGCAGGGATTTAAAGGCTCTAGAAAAAGTACACCTTTTGCAGCAAAGCTTGTTGCAGAAGATGCAGGCGCAAGAGCAATGGAACATGGGATGAAAACTGTTGGTGTATATGTAAAAGGTCCGGGACCAGGAAGAGAATCAGCTTTAAGGGCATTGCATGCGCTTGGGTTTCATATAACCATGATCAAAGATGTTACACCGGTTCCCCATAATGGCTGCCGTCCGCCAAAAAGAAGAAGAGTTTAAGTTTACTTAGGTTGATAAAGGAGAAAAACATTGTCACGATATAGAGGATCTGTTTGCCGACAATGCAGACGTGAAAATATGAAGCTATTTTTGAAAGGCGATAGATGCTTTTCAGATAAATGCAGTTTTGACAGGAGAGGATATCCTCCAGGACAGCATGGACAAAGAAGAACTAAATTGTCAGATTATGGAATTCAGCTTAGAGAAAAACAGAAAGTCAGAAGACTTTATGGAATATCAGAAAAACAGTTCAGGATTTCTTTTAAAAAAGCTGACAGGAAAAAAGGTATTACTGGTACTAATCTATTAAGCCTTTTGGAAACCCGCCTTGATAATACTGTTTTTAGAATGGGATTTGTTAATTCCAGAAATCAGGGAAGACATTTTGTGCGGCATAATCATTTTACTATCAATGGCAAAAAGGTGAACATTCCTTCTTATCAGGTAAAAAAAGGTGATGTCATAGAACTTCGTGAAAAAAGTAAAAAAGTTCAATTTATTTTAGATTCTCTGGATGCCATTGTAAGGCGTGGTGTACCCCAGTGGCTTGAAATCAATAAAGATAACTTTAAAGGCGAAGTCATAGGCATTCCTGTGCGTGAAGATATTACTCTTCCCATTCAGGAACAATTAATTGTAGAGCTTTACTCAAAATAGACAGGCCTAAAATAAAGGTTTGTCCAAATATTTATTCAGGAGATATAAATGTCATCTGAAAAACTTGCATATGTCAATTGGAGAGAGATGATCAGGCCGGAAAAGCTTGATGTAACCACAACTTCAACATATGGTAAATTTGTTTGTGGACCCCTTGAAAGGGGCTTTGGTATAACTATTGGAAACTCTTTGCGCCGGATTATTCTGTCATCCATATATGGTGCTGCAATTGTTTCTGCTAAATTTGAAGATGCTCTTCATGAGTATAGTGTAATCTCTGATGTCAGACAGGATATCTCCGAGATTATTTTAAACCTCAAAGAGTTGAAACTTAAAGTTGATGATATTGAAGACAAGGTGTTGACTTTAAATGTCAAGGGTGAATGTGAAGCAACTGGTGCTGATATTATAAGCCCTGACGGCAGGGTCGAAGTACTTAATCCTGAACAGCCCATTGCTGCTATTTCCAAAAAAGGCAAATTAAGTATAACAATGGTTGTAAAAACCGGAAAAGGTTATGCTCTTGCTGCAGCTAATAAGGATGACGATGCATCCATTGGAACTATTCCAGTTGACAGTGTATTCTCTCCAATAAAAAAAGTAAAATATGTTGTGGGAACATCAAGGATTGGGCATAAAACAGACTATGACAAGCTTACGCTTGAAGTTTGGACAGATGGTTCCGTAACTCCGGATGATTCTGTTGCCTATGCTGCAAAAATTTTAAAAGAGCAAATGAATCCATTTATTAATTTTGATGAGGACCTGGAGCCAGATTATACTGATGAAAATTCAGAGTATTCAGAAGGCGGTTTTAATGAAAATATTTACAGGTCTGTTGATGAACTTGAATTATCTGTAAGAAGTTCAAATTGTCTGAAAAATGCCGAAATAACCAGTATTTATCAATTGGTTCAAAAGACAGATACTGAAATGCTTAAAACCAAAAATTTTGGTAGGAAGTCATTAAATGAAATAAAGGAAGTGCTTGCAACCATGGAACTTTCACTTGGTATGGATCTAGACGGGATTGACCCTCCAGAAGAAGAGAGCAGTGAAGAAGGAGAATAAAAAGCCATGAAACATAGAAAATCAGTATTAAAAT
>CAZYDL010000119.1:0-10000 GCA_964646305.1 uncultured Desulfobacula sp.
GGCTGTAATATCATTATTGCAGATTATGGAAGTACAAAAGGTCTTAACGCGGATATAAAAACAGGTTCCATGGATGAAATGGTTTTTATAGGCCAGCAGTTACAGG
The DNA here is from genome assembly GCA_964646305.1 of uncultured Desulfobacula sp. Taxonomy (GTDB): domain Bacteria; phylum Desulfobacterota; class Desulfobacteria; order Desulfobacterales; family Desulfobacteraceae; genus Desulfobacula. The sequence continues at coordinate 107 of CAZYDL010000119.1, forward strand.
AAAATTATGGTGTGAAAACACTTGTTGTTAATGTGGATGTTACCAATACTGCTACCATTGAAAAAATGGTGTCTGCTGTTGAGGAACAATTTAAAACGATTGATATATTATGCAATAATGCAGGTGCCACATTTGGTGTACCCAATGGTGTTCATACCTATGACGAAGAAGCCTGGCTCAGAACAGTGGATGTTAATCTTCATGGGGTTTTCAGGATGTCCAAAGCCATTGTCCCTTTGATGCAGGAAAAAGGCGGGAATATTATTAATACTGCATCCCGGGCCGGCAAGGTTCCAGCTCTTTTCAATGGTGCATACTCTGTGTCAAAAGCAGGTGTTATCATGCTTACCAAAGTTATGGCAAAGGAACTTGCAGGTCTTAATATAAGGGTTAATGCCATTTGTCCGGGGCAGATTATGACTGATCTTGAAAGATGGCGGTTTGAACAGGAGGCAAAATTTTTTAATACCACTGTTAAAGAGCAGGAGCAGAAAATGTGTGAAACTATTCCTGCCGGCCGCATTGGATTGCCAGAAGAGGTCGCTGATATGGCATTGTTCCTGGCTTCAGATGCATCATCATATGTTACTGGTCAGGCATTGAATATATGTGGCGGTCAGCTAATGGAACTTTAAAATGTTTGGATAATAAGTCACCCATCTGCTTCGTTGCTTCAAACTTTTGCAATCCTCATGTACTATAGTACACTCCGGTTGCAAAAGTTATTGCGCCTCACAGATGGGACAACTTCTCATTCAAACATTAATTTCCGGTCAGAAAATATAATTACTAAAGGAGTTAAAAAACATGACAGATACAATAACAGGGGCTGAACTTGTAGCCCAGGCATTAATTAAAAGAAAAATTGATCATATTTTTTCATTGTGCGGCGGGCATATTACACCGATTTATCAATACCTTGAAGGGTCTGATGTTAAGATTTTTGATACACGCCATGAGCAGTCTGCTCTCTTTATGGCAGAAGCCTTTGGTAAACTTGAAAGAAAAGCAGGGGTTGCAATGGTAACAGCAGGGCCTGGATTTACAAATGCTTTAACCGGGGTTGCCAGCGCAAACTTTTCCAATACCCCGCTTGTTTTGATTGCAGGCTGTGTCGGCCTTGATAATAAAGAAAAACTTGATCTCCAGGATATGCCCCAGGAGGCTGTAATTAAACCAATGGTTAAAAAAACTCTAATCTGCCAGAAAGCAGAAAGGGTTAATGAATATGTTGATATGGCTTTTAGAATTGCCGAAAGCGGCAGGCCTGGTCCTGTTTATCTTGAATTCCCGGTTGATGTCTTAAACAGTCCAGTGATGGAAGAAGCAGTAAAACATACCAGCACTAAGATCGTATCAAGCCCTGTTGACACTGATAAGGCCGGCCAGTTAATTAAAATGCTTCAAAAGGCCAGCAAGCCTGTGATAATAGCAGGCAGTGGTACCTGGTATTCTGATGCAGGAGATGAGCTTAAAGAATTTATAGATAAATCAGGCATGCCTTTGTTTACATCCCTGGCAGGCAGAGGAGTGGTATCAGATGATCACCCCCTCTGCTTTGAAAGTGCTGTTCCTGTACGGCCCGGATGTGTATTTACTGCTGATTTTGAAGCTGATGTGGTTATTCTTCTTGGAGCACGTGTCTGTTATTATTATCTCTCTGGAGATATTTTCAACCCTGCTGCAAAAATGGTACAGGTGGATATTCATGCCGAGGAAATTGGCAGGAACAGGAGTATTGATCTTCCTATTGTAAGTGATATTAAAGGTTTCCTTAAAGTTTGCAACAAGCTTATTGATGATAAAGAGCTGTCAAAGGAATTAAAACAAAAATTTGCTCCCTGGATAGATAAATTGACAATTGCACACAAGGAAAGCAGGGATTTCGCTCAACTTGGCTGGCAGTCAAAGAATACTCCTATTCATCAATTACGTCTTGCAAAGGAAGTTGATGATTTTATGAATCAAAGCACAGATATTGTTGTGGCAGATGGTGGTGATAATACTGTATGGATGGAAATGACCAGAACCATCACACACCCTGGAAGATATCTTGATTATGGAATTTATGGTTCCCTTGCAGTTGGCCTTCCCTATGCAAATGCTGCAAAACTATTAAATCCTGACAGCCGGGTCTGCCTGGTAACTGGAGACGGATCCATAGGTTTTAATTTCATGGAGTTTGAAACAGCCATACGAAAAAATCTTCCCATTGTTGTTGTGATTTCCAATGATCTTGGCTGGGGAATGATTCGACACAGTCAGGAGCTGCGCATTGGTCATGCCATTGAAGATGGTACTTTTATTGGCAAGGTTGATTATCATAAAATGGTGGAAGCAATTGGCGGCAAGGGCTTTTATGTTGAAGACCCAAAAGATATCAGACCAGCCCTTGAAGAGGCCTTTGCATCCAACAAGGTCTGCTGTATAAATGTAATGACAGATCCTACGACGGTAAGTCCCGGAAGTACAATGCTGGCAGAAATTGGTGCATATAAGGCATGATAAAATTGCAGCATAACTAATAGTGATACAATGCAAATTCTTTTAACTTCAGGGTTGTAAAGAGTTTGTTCAACAGGAGATGGATTTATGAATGGGAAAGAGAGAATCCTTAAAGCCCTTGAATTAAAGGAGCCAGATTGTGTACCTTTATATATCCATGGCATCAATGAGGGGCCTATTATAGGCATTGGAAAACATTTCACTGATGATCTTCCTGAGCCTAAGGATTTCAGGCTCATGCATGACAATGATAAATTAAAACTTCTGGATATCCTTTTTAAGCTCCATGAAATTTTTGATATCGACGGCATGACAACCTTTGAGATCGGTCATGAAACAAAGGTTGATGAGGAACATGTCAAAGATGGCTTTGGTGTGGTCTATAAATTATCCGAGCATGGTATTCCTGTTCCTGTTGGTCACCCTGTTCAAACCTTTGAGGAGTTAAAATCATACAAGCCCCCAGTGCCTAAAAAAGAGGACCTTGGGCTGCTTGACCTTGCCATTGACAGATTTAAGGGGAACAAAGCCCTGTTCTGGCTCATGCGCGGTTCATTTGTCCGCTCATGGCGTTTGATGGGCATGACAAATCTTATGATCAATATCTACAATGATCCTGAATTTGTCCATGCCGTTGCACAGATGATGCTGGAATTCAACCTTGCCCAGCTTGATCTGCTGGTGGATGCCGGTCTTGATGTCCTGGTAATTGAAGATGATATTGCCAGTACAAAAATGCCCATGATATCCCTGGAACATTTTCAAATTTTTGTAAACCATTATAACCGTCAGATTGTTGAAAAAGCCCACAAAAAAGGTATTAAGGTTATCAGACACTCTGATGGTAATCTCTGGCCTCTCATGGATACTCTTCTTGAAACAGGCTATGATGGAATCAACCCACTTGAGCCCCAGGCCGGCATGACCATAAAAAAAGTAAAAGAGTATTGCGGTGACAGGACATGCCTTTTTGGAAATATTGACTGTGTAGATCTTCTGCCGTCGGGCACATCTGCTCAGGTTGAACAGGCTGTGATCCAGGTAATTAACGATGGAGCAAAGGGAGGAGGGCTGGTAATATGTTCTTCCAACTCCCTGCATCCAGGAGTTAATCCTGAAAATTGTATTGCAATGTTTGAAGCTGTGCGCAAACACGGCTGGTATGACAAAGGCATTCAATCATGAAGAAACAATCTGCCTGGACTGTTTTCTGGCTGTTATTTCTGCTTTATATGTTTGATTACATGGATCGCATGATAATTGTCTCGCTTTTCCCTTTTTTAAAGCAGGATATGGGCATGACCGATGCCCAGTGCGGTCTTCTGGTATCAGCTGTTTACTGGTCTATCTTGATTTTTTCTTTTCCTGTTTCCATTCTTGTTGACAGATGGAGCAGAACCAAAAGTATTTCAATAATGGCAGCTCTCTGGAGTATTGCCACTATTGCCTGTGCATTTACAAAAAACTTTTCCCAGCTTTTTATTACAAGAACTGTCATTGGTATAGGCGAAGCTGGATATGCTCCAGGTGGAACCGCCATGCTTTCTGCCAGTTTTCCAAAAGAGAAAAGAGCAAGAATATTAGGTCTTTGGAATGCATCCATTCCCCTTGGCAGCGCCCTTGGTATTGGAATCGGAGGGCTTGTGGCCCACCATTTTGGATGGCGTCATGCCTTTGGACTTGTGGCTTTTCCAGGTCTTATCATAGCAATTATATTTTATTTTGTTAAAGATTATAAAACCATTAAACTCACCCAAAAACAGGAAACAGATCAAAAAAGAATAATCCAGAAAAAAACCAGTTGGGAAGAGATTGACCCAAATATAATAAATCAGGATGCAATTGAACAGGAAAGCACAATGAGTTTTATTGATATGGCAAGACAATTTACACACAATAAAACACTTTTATTTAACAACTTTGCCTTTGCCTTAAATGTTTTTATAACCACATCCCTTTTAACCTGGCTTCCCACATATTTTCACAGGTTTGACAATCTTTCCATGGACAAGGCAAGCATGAAAGCCTCCTCCATCATGGTTCTTGCAATTATAGGAGCCCCACTTGGCGGTTTTCTGACAGATTTATGGATGAAAAAACAGAAAAAAGCCAGGCTTTTGCTGCCTGCAATTTCATCTATTTTAACGGGAGCTCTTATCTTTGTTGCCTTTGTTTTCTTACATGGGAAAGCTCAATATATCATAATGTTCCTTGTTGGCATAAGTGCTGTGGCTTTTGTTCCTGCAGGGGTGGCTGTGACCCAGGATGTAGTACATCCAGGACTTGGTGCTGTCTCTTTAAGCCTGAATATTATTATTTAGCATCTTCTCGGCTCAAGCCTTGCCCCCATTGTCATAGGCAAGCTTTCTGATATATACGGTCTTGATAAAGCTTTAATGATTTTACCCATGTTTGGATTAGTGGCGGGAATTTTATTGTTTATTGGTTCTTTTTATTACAAAAATGACCTCTATGAATAAGGAAAAAAATTATGGATCCAATGACTATTGATCAGGTTATACTAAATTTTAATCCCACTGGCATTAAAATAATAAATGCTGCCATTGGGCTGATGATGCTCGGCGTTGCCCTTGAACTTAAAATTGATGATTTCAAAAGAATAATTGCAAGCCCTAAAGCACCTTTAATAGGTCTTGTGGCTCAATTTATTCTATTACCGGCCTTGACCTTTGTTTTAATTTTGATCATTAAACCCTATCCTTCCATTGCCCTTGGTATGATGCTGGTGGCAGCCTGTCCCGGCGGGAATCTTTCCAATATCATGACCTATCTTTCCAAAGGAAATTGTGCAGTATCCATCAGTATGACTGCCGTGTCAACCATTGCAGCAATTGTTATGACTCCTTTTAATATCTCTTTCTGGGGGTCCATGAACCCTGCAACAGCAGAAATTTTAAAACAGGTCAGTTTGAACCCCTGGAATATATTTGTCACTGTATTTTTAATCCTTGGCATCCCACTCATTGTCGGCATGACCATTGGCCATTATCTGCCAAAGCTGGCTCAAAAAGTTAAAAAACCCTTTAAAATATTTTCCCTTGTTTTTTTCATGATCATTGTATGTGGAGCACTTGCTGCAAACTGGCAGTTTTTTATGAAGTATGTTGGCATTGTCATGCTGGCAGTTCTTATTCATAACGCCCTTGCTTTAAATCTTGGTTATTGGTCAGCAAAAGCCGCCAGACTTGATGAGAGGGACTGTAGGGCAGTCAGCATTGAAGTTGGAATTCAGAATTCAGCCCTTGGACTTGTACTTGTCTTTGGCTTTTTTGACGGCCTTGGCGGTATGGCAATTCTTGTTGCATGGTGGGGAATATGGCATATCATTGCAGGGCTTGTAACTGCTGTAATTTTTAATCTTAAAAAATTGCCGGAAGATATAGTTGAAGATGTATCCTAGATATTGCCGTGTTTTAATGGGGCCTTTATATAATGGATTATAAGTATTTTAAAAATAAAATTGCACTTATTACAGGTGGAGCTTCTGGTATTGGGCTTGCCACCTGCAAGGAACTTGCCAAACATGGCGCCAGGATTGCCATGCTTGATATGGATAGAAAATCCCTTGAACATTGCAAAAAAGCTTTTTTGGATAAAGGGCATGATATTCTTGCCTTGGAGTGTGATGTAACAAATGAAAATGCCTGCAAAGATTCAATTGATCAGGTTTTAAAGAAATTTGGACAGATTGATATTTTATTTAATAATGCCGGTATTACCCAGAGAGGTTTGTTTGAAAATACAGATATCACTGTGTTTAAAAAAGTAATGGATATAAATTTTTTTGGATCTTTATACTGCACAAAAGCTGCTCTTCCAAGTCTTATTGAATCAAAGGGCATGATAATTGTTAATGAATCCATTGCAGGAGTCGCTCCTTTGCTGGGAAGAACAGGGTATAGTGCCAGCAAACATGCCCTGCACGGAATGTTTACATCATTAAGATGTGAACTGCGGCACAAAGGAGTACATGTGATGATTGTCTGCCCTGGCTTTATCAAAACAAAACTCCAGACAAGGGCTCTTGGTGGTGACGGGAAAATAGCCTCCCATGCCCAGACAACCATTGGGAAATCAGATACTCCGGAAAATGTTGCAAAACAGATTGCAATTGGGATTATAAAGAAAAAATCCATGCTGGTTCTTACGTTTATGGGGAAGATAGCCTATCTTGTCTCAAGATTTTTCCCGCTGCGCTACGAACATATCATGACGCGACAGTTTAAAGACGAACTATAGCCTGCCGGCAATACTCCTTACCCTTTCTTAACAGCTTGTTTATTGCTATTTCAGGTACAAACATATATTGATCTTCTGTTTTTACTATTTAAAATCTGATAATTTTGGTATATTACCGGTTATGTGTGAGTTGTTAGTGTGAGGTTTGGGGGCTGTGTAGGTGGCAGTTGATCCCTTAAACCCCACTGCTTTTTATATAAAAAAGGAAAGATTTTAAAAATGAAAGTTGGAATTATCGGTCTGCCCCAGACAGGCAAAAAAACACTGTTTCAGATTTTAACAGGACATGAAATCACTGAACCTTCAAAAGCATTTAAACCTGTACCCGGCAGTGCAGATATCCTTGATTCAAGATTTAATCAGCTTGTTGAGATGTATGAACCTAAAAAAAATGTAAAAGCAAGAATAGAGCTTGTGCTGCTTCCTAAAATGGAGGCTGAAACCATATCCAAAGGTGAAATTTTTAAGGATATTGCTGACATGGATGCAATTTGTCATATTGTCCGGTCATTTGAAGATGATGCCATCTACCATGCCCAGGGCTCTGTAAATGCATTGCGTGATTTTGAAATGGTTAATGCCGAGCTTGTAATGCATGACCAGATGTTTGTGGAAAAACGCATTGAACGTCTTGAAGCAATGGTCAAAAAAATCAAGGATGAAGATCAGCAAAAAGAACTTGTATTGATGAACAGGCTAAAGGAACATCTTGAAGAAGAAAAACCGCTGCGCCTGATTGAATTGACAGATGATGAAGAGAAGATGATTAGAAGCTATCCTTTTATCACAAGGAAAAAACTTGTCATTGCTGTGAATGTATCTGAAGATGACCTTGAAAACAAAACCCTTCTTGACTCATTTAAAGAGAGTTGTGAAACCAGTGATATTGAAGTCATGCTGGTTTCAGCAAAGGTTGAGTCTGAAATTGCCATGTTAGATACTCAAGAAGAGAAGGATGAATTTCTTGAAGACCTTGGCATTAAAGAAACTGCCCTTGAAAGTTTGACAAAGCTTTGCCTGAAATCTTTGAATCTGATTTCTTTTTTTACGGTTGGCAAAGATGAAGTAAGGCAGTGGCTTGTAAAAAAAGAGGCAAAAGCACCCACAGCAGCAGGAGTAATCCATTCTGACCTTGAAAGAGGTTTTATCCGCGCTGAAGTATTTAGATACAGTGAATTGATTGCATTGGGCAGCGAAGCAGAGCTTAAAAAAAATGGCCAGATCTATGTCCAGGGCAAAGAGTATATTGTTGAAGATGGAGATATTTTAAATATTAGATTCTCTGTGTGACTGCTGTACGGATAGTTTGTCATACCAGCAATCAAAGGCAACATAATTTTTCTATCATGACTGAATTATCTATGATTCTTTTACCATGTACCAATGGGTCGCAGGACAGGTTTGATGCCAAGTTTTTTTTTTAATAAAGAAAAATCCTTTTGAGCCTTATTTTTATCAGAATAATTTCCAGATCTTACAAGATGCCAGGTTTTGTCTTTGGAGTCTTTTAGAATTAAAAGCCTTGAATCAAACCCCATGTTGATTAATCTTGTCTTCATTCTCTGGGCATTGGCTTTATTTAAAAAAGCCCCTGTCTGAATTGCATATCCTGGGCTTGGATGCTTTGTATCTTTGGATGTCTCTTTTATCTGTTTTAACTCTTTTACCTGGCTTGTCTGGGCAGGCTTTTTTTCTAAGACGGCAATTGTTTTTTTGCCCTCTTCTTTTTTATTGTATGTGCCGGTTTTGTCTAGCTGGGCTAATTTATCCTTTGCATAGGCATTTTGAGAATCAGATTTAATGGCTTCTTTATAGGCTTCAATGGCTTGGGCGGTATCTCCCTTTTTGGCAAGAAGATCTGCCTTATAACAGATTGCCCAATAAAAATCAGACTTGAGATTCAGTGTTTTTTCAAGGTCCTCAAGAGCCTCATCATTTTTATCAAGTTCGGCAAGACATAATGCCCTGTTAAAATAGGCCACATAATTTTCAGGTGCCATTTCAAGTTCAACATCATAGCTTTTTATGGCTTTGGCATACTCTTTTTTATAATACCATGCCACACCAAGGTTGCTGTAAAGGCCTTTAAGTTCCGGGAACAACTCTTTTGCAATTTCAAAATCCTTAATTGCAAGATCAAATTTTTGCAGTTTCATATAAGAGACTCCGCGGTTTTTATAGGCATCTGCATGATCGGGAGCTATCGCAATGAGTTCTGAAAAGGCATCAATGGCATTTTGATACTGAGCTTTTTTAAATAGAAGCACACCACTGTCAAATATCTCTTTCTGGGTTTGGGCAAACACAGCAGTACAGAAAAACAGGGCCATTAAAATCAGGATCAATTTATTCTTTTGCATTTTTATGGGCCTGGGTCAATCTCAGTTTAAGGTATTGGATTTCATCTTTGTCATATTCATATAAATCAAAACAATAGCCGTCTTCTCCAAGAAGACCTTCTGGAATGAGTTCACCTGCTTCATCAGGATCTGTGATCATCTCTCCATAAAAACAGATGGACAGCCATCTCTCTTTGGGGTCATCATCAATAACATCAACCATGGCATACAGGGAGCGTTTCTTCTGTGCTGTATGCTTTGGGCGCAGGGAATAACTTATCTTTGGCCGGGCATTGAATTCAAATACTGTATCTTCAAGGGTTTTTAGATGTTCATAGATTTCCATAAATGCCTGTTTGTTTTTTGCCTCAGTTTCCTGCCAGTTTTCAATAAAATCTTCTAATTCTTTCATTTTTTTATTCCTTAATATGCTTTAAAATATGTCCAAGTTCAGGGAAGATCAGGTTATTACATGCAAGTTTACACGCCTTTATGCTGCCGGGCATGCAAAAAACCATTGTATTTTTTATAATTCCTGCTGTTGCACGGGATAAAATGGCAGCAGAATCAATCTCTTCAAAACTTAACTGGGCAAAAAGTACACCAAAGGCTGTAAGTTCTTTGTCAAACATGGGTTTTACAGCTTCAATGGTTACATCCCTAGGGCTCAGGCCTGTGCCGCCTGTCATGATAATGACATCAGGGTTGATTTTCTGGGTTATATGCTGGGTTAATTCAGTAATTGCATCAATCTCATCTGTTACAACCTGATGGATTATTACCTCATGGC
>CAZYDL010000120.1:0-2076 GCA_964646305.1 uncultured Desulfobacula sp.
GCTTTATCTTATCGGAAAACTGAATTAAAAATTTATCCCCTGCCAGGTGCCCCATACTGTCATTAACTGATTTAAAATTATCCAGATCAATCATGAGAACAGCAAACTGATAGTCATTTCGTCTTTTAGCACGCTCTAAGGAACGGCTGAGACGCTCCATGAGCAAAGCTCTGTTTGGAATGCCTGTCAAAGAGTCATGGAAAGACTGGTGAAGCATTTGTGCTTCAAATCTTTTCCTTTCAGAAATATCCTGGTATAAAATAAAAAGGCCTTCAATCTGATCTTTAATAATTGCAGGATATCCCAAAAAAGTTACAGGTATCAGTTCTCCATTTTTATGTACTCGAAAGGTCTCTTTATTGATGATCTTTCCTGTCAGAATATTCTGATGAAATGTTTCATCCTCTGCAGTCATATCTTCAGGAACAATAAGATGTTTACTATATTGGCCTTTGATCTCTTTTACAGAATATCCAAAAATTTTTTCAAACCCCTTGTTAACTTCGACCACTTTTCCATCGGGTTCAATAATCATAATTGCCTGGGGCGAGTTTTCAAAAAGCTGTAAAAAATAAGCCCGCTGTTCGATGAGTGCTTTTTGTACCTGAATGCGTTCAGTAATCTCCTGATGGAGCTTGTGATGTGATTTTGATATTTCAATGGTCCGTTCCTGAATAATATCTTCAAGGTTATCTCTATGCAGTTTAAGTTCCAGATGGATTCTTACTTTGTGTTTTAATATGACGGAACTGAATGGTTTTGCAATATAATCTACTGCACCCAGCTCAAGGCCCTTAACTTCATCCTTTTCTTCTTTTTTGGCAGTTAAAAAAATAATTGGGATATTTTTTGTACTGTCATCTGATTTTAATTGTTGGCAAGTTTCATAACCGTCCATGTCCGGCATCATAATATCAAGCAATATTAAATCTGGAACAGAAGATTTAGCAAGTTTTAGGGCATCCTTTCCATTGGTTGCACATACCATTTTATAATCAGACATCAAAATTTCAGTCAAAACAGCAATATTGGTGGGAACATCATCAACTATCAGAATTTTCCGTCTATCAAAATTATTCATTGAACAGAGCTCCAGGTTTTTTATAGTTTAATAACAACAGGGATGGATAAAATTTTTCAGATGTTTGCTTTTGTTGTATCAATCTCATGTCTATTAGAGATAGGATAGAAAATTGCTTCTTGTCAAGAAAAAATCAGCTTTTATGGAATCTGTTTTCTTTGATATAAAACTTATCCTTGTGAAATATGCAAGCTGCTATTTTGCTGGAATAGATCTTTTATTTTTTTATCAGGACAATAAAATACCAAGGCTTAAAAGAATAGAAAATGCAAGGGACATTTTGGCTGTGCCAGCAAGGGTTTTGTTAAGGTTCTGGCTGTCTGTCATGTTATTCATGTCCTTTAAGAGAGGCAGCCAGAAAAGGATTGACAATAAAGGCAGGAGCAGCCACGAAGAGACATTAGCCACAAGCTTCATGGCAATTAAAATAAGATATGGACAAAGTATAAGAATTAGATATTCAACTCTTGTCAATGTCGTACCAAGTAACACTGCAAGGGTCTTTTTTCCAGCTGCTGTATCTGTTTTGATATCGCGATAATTATTTACAACCATTATGGCTGTTATTAAAAATCCAATGGAAATTGAAAAAAGTATAATCTGTGCATTTAAGGTTTTGGTTTGAAGAAAATAGGTTCCACAGACAGCAACAGGCCCGAAAAATATAAAAACAAAGAAATCGCCAAGGGCATTTGTGGAAAAAGGCAAAGGTCCTGCACTGTAAAGATAGACTGATACTATGGATGCAAGCCCGATTAAAAGAATGGGAACCCCTCCAATATAGACAAGGTAGCTGCCGGCTGCCAATATGGTAATTGTAATGATAACCATGCCGGTTCTCATGGTTTTAAGACTTAAAAGCCCTGAAGCTGCGGCCCGTGGCGGCCCTATTCTGTCTGGAGTATCAATGCCGTGTATGAAATCAAAATAATCATTGGCAACATTTACTGCAATCTGAAGGAGCAGACAGACAATCAATGCTGTAAATACAGGAA
>CAZYDL010000120.1:2176-9976 GCA_964646305.1 uncultured Desulfobacula sp.
ATTGTTCCAAACATGTATTTTTTATAGGCAACCTTTTTAAAGCCTGCCTGGATCATCATTGCCTTTAACTCATCAGCAGTTTTAAAGTTTTTTGTTGTTTCCGGCAGATAGGTATAGGCAGCTTTGCTTGAGGCTATCAATGCTCCAAGCAGAGGTATGATTTTAAGAAAATAAAAATCAATCAAAGGGGAAATCATGGTCTTTTTCGGTGGTGTTGTATCAAGGCAGGCAATTGTGCCTCCAGGTTTTAATACTCTGAATTGTTCAGTTAAAGCAGTTTCTATATTAATGGCATTGCGCATGAGATATGCAGAGGTGACAGTGTTAAATTTATCACTCTTAAAAGGAAGTTCAAGCGCATCTGCCTGCATCCATTGAATCTGGGGGATATCAAGCCTTGATCTTGCAATAGATAGCATACCTGCTGAAAAATCCAGGCCAACACCATCTTTTAATTGAATCTTCTGTTCAAGGGCTTCCATGATTACATCGCCTGTGCCTGTTGCAACATCAAGGAGTCTGTCACCATTTTTTATGCCTGCAAATTTGACAAGCTGTTTTCTCCAGTACCTGTCCTGGCCAAATGTCATTAATCTGTTCATTAAAACATATCTCGGGGAAATCTGGTCAAACATATTTTTAATATTATTTCGGTTTTTAATGTTATCAGAATTTTTCTTTTTCATATTATGAGACCTTTTAATAATGTTCATTTTTTACCTGTGTCTGCTGATTTTATATTCCAGAAAATCAATCAAATAATATAAAAGAAATCCAAGAAGGCTGATGGCAAGTATCCCGGCATACATCTCCTGGTATCGTAAAGCCTGATATGCCCTGACAACTATAAAATATCCAAGTCCATACTCTGTTAAAGACTGCTCGGCAATGAAAAGTACGGCAATGGAAGTTCCAATGGAAATCCTGACAGCAGTTAAAATTGCCGGAAAAGATGCAGGAAAGTAGACAAAGCGTAAAAGCCCCAGCCTTCCAGCCCCAAGAGATTTTACCGAATCTATTAATGTTCTTGATAAACCTGCTGATTCATCCCTGACAACCACAAGAATCTGGAAAAAAAGTATCAGACTGATAAGAAAAATTTTGGAAAAATCACTTATGCCGAAAAGCACATATATTACAGGAAGAAGTACAATCTTTGGTATTGGGTATAAAACAGAAATAAGAGGTGAAAAGATGCGGTTGACAGCCTGCATCTGCCCTAAGACAAGACCTGCAGGTACAGCTGTAATGATTGCAAAAAGTATGGCTGTAACCACTCTCAGGCTGCTCACAAGAAAATGTATCCCAAGTTCTCCTGCCATCAATTTTATAAACAGAGGCACAACTTTTAAAGGAGAAGGCATTATGGAGCTGTTTATCATTAAAGCCAGAATCATCCACAATAAAAAAAACATGGCAATTCCCGTGAAAATTTCTTTTAAAGAATTTTGCTTCATCAAAGAGTTCCCATTACACTTTTAAGTTTATTGCACATATTTAAATATGAATTGGTCTCTTTGTAATCCAAAGATCCTGCTCCTGGATTTTCAAATATCTCAGGCTTCTGTCCCTCTTCCTTAATCACAAGGATTTTGCTTCCAAGATATACAGCTTCTTCAAGATTATGGGTTACAAGTATTCTGGACTGCTTATTGTCCTTGTCTAATTTCAGGATCAGATTTTGCAAAGAATCCCTTGTTTTCACATCAAGGGATGCAAAGGGCTCATCCATTAAAAGAAGATCTGGGCTGAGCACCATTGTTCTTGCAATTGCCACTCTCTGCTTCTGCCCTCCTGAAATCTGAGAAGGGTATTTATCTTGAATACTGCTTATTGACAGGCGGTCAAGCCAGTAATCCAAAATTTTTTTCTCCAGGGGTTTATCAGACTTACTATATTCCGGAGCATGTTTTTTATCAGGGCCGTAAAATTTTCTGATTTTAAAACCAAGCTGGATATTGTCTTTAACCTTTGCCCAGGGCAGCAGACCATGTTCCTGCATTATAAATCCGGTTTCAGGCCGAACCCTGTTAATTTCATTGCCGGCTATCTTGATTTGTCCTGCATCAGCCTTGATCAGGCCTGCAAGAAGATAGAGCAAGGTTGTTTTGCCTGAACCAGATAACCCAAGAACAGACCATGATTCATTCTGTCTTGTATTCCAGTTAAAATTGGAAAAAATTCTGGTTTTATCAGGATATGAAAATCCTAAGTTATGGATATTAATCATAAAAGAACATTTAAAATTCTAATGTTTTAATTCTTATTTAATTCTGGGCTTGAACAAAGAGTGCAGTGACACTTTTGTTATATCCAGGGTCATTATCAAGCAGTTTTTTGTCATAAAGCCAGTTTATAACATCTTGCCACTGAGCTTTTTCAGGAATTTGTGCCAAGGGAAATGGAGGGATTTTAAAGGTGTTCTGTATATTCTCAGGAACCCGTATCTTTTCAAGAAAAAGTTTCCTAAATGATTCAGGATTGGAATTCAGGTCTGTAACAGCCCTGTTCCATCCCCTGACAAAGCCTGTTATTGCTTTTGGATTATTCTCCACAAGCAAGTTTGTAAAACTTAGAACACTTAATGAAAACTGGGGATAGGCAAGATCATCTATTATAGGTATTGCTCCTGCTTTTATTGCTGCCTGGGCAAGGGGATCCGGCAGTGTTGCAGCTTTAATCTTTCCCCGCATAAGAAGCTGAAACCTCTCGGGAATCACAGGAACATTTTTTGTTTTTATGGATTCAAAAGTAAGCCCTTCTGATAAAAGTATCCGATCTGTTATATACTCAATAATGGTGTTCTTGGATACTGCAATGGGAATACCTTTAAGATCCTGTACCGTGGTAATATTGCTTTTAGGAGCGGCAATTATCCTGAAATAAGGACTGTTTAACATTGGCTTTCTAACGGTCATGACAGCTTTTAAATTAATCGTATCCCTGTTAAAAAGAGCAAGGGTGGAAAGCTCATTGAGCATGCCATCTATTTCGCCCGATTGCATAAGTCTGTTTCGTGAAACAGGATTGGCAACTATTAAGGCCTTTACGTTTAGATTCTCATCTGAAAAATAGCCGGAAGAGTCAGCAATATAATAGGGAAGAACATCAATAATGGGAAGAAATGCTATTTTAAGGGAAGTTTTTGCAAAAGAGTTTCCTGTAAAAAAAAGTACACTTGAAAAACAGATTATCATAAAAATCAAATCAAGTTTTTTCATCAATAAATCCTTTTAATTTCATTATAATAATGCACAGGTTTATACTTTAAAATTAAGATTTAAGTCAAGTTTTAATGGAATTGTATGGTGTGATAAGTGGAATAGAGAGATTCTTTCCATGCCAAAGATATCTTGGGATTGATACAGTCCACTCAGCCAATCACGTTGATTCGTAATTGGCTCACCTACAACCGAATGGGAAGATTGATCAAGCAGGAAGATATCTTAGATGTTAACACCACCCATACAAAAACCTATGCCTACAATATTGCAGGCAGCCTTGTATCATCCACTGATGAACAGAGCAATACCACAACCTATGAATATGATGAATTGAACCGTCTTGTAAAAACCATAGATTCTGATAATCATGAAACTATCCGCACATACGACAACCGCAACAACGTGATCATGCTGGAAGACCCCAACAATGGCATGCAGTATTTTACTTATGACAAAAACAACCACCTGATAAAATCAGCCAAACCCATGGGTGAAGAAACAGCCTATGAGTACGATGCTGTAGGTAATAAAACAGCGGTTGTGGATGCACAAAGTCAGAGGATTGAATACACCTACAATGCCATCAACCGCATGACACAAGTTCAATATTTTGTAGCAGGCAATCTTGCCACTCCTGTAAAAATCGTAAACTTTACCTATGACAAGCTTGGAAATATGGTAACCTACAACGATGGTACCACATCAGGAACCTATACCTATGATGATCTGTCCAGGAAACTGTTTGAAGAAATTAATTACGGTTCATTCAGCCTCAGTCATGCTTATGAGTATTATGCCAACGGGGCTAAAAAGAATTTTACAGGCCCTGACGGCAATACCATCATCTATGACTATGATGAGGGCAACCGCCTGGCAGGCATCAACATCCCAACCCAGGGTCAGATCAGCTATGCCTATAATACAGCCAACTGGAACAGCCCTGCCTCCATGCTCCTGCCCGGAGGTTCAAAACAGGATTATACCTATGATCCTTTAATGAGACTGAAAACTATCACAGCCAAAGATCCGGGTCAGAACAACCTGATGACCCGTGATTACACTTACTCAACAGCCGGCAACATAACAACCAAAGCAACCGGGCACGGAAATTACACCTACAATTATGACAGTCTCAATCAACTGACAACTGCCTTGAACCCGACCTTGCCAGATGAAGCTTACACCTATGACAACCTTGGCAACCGGATCACAGATGTCAAAGTCTCGGGCACAATTAATTACAATGCAAATAATGAACTTGAAACCCGTGGTAATACGAGCTATGTTTATAATGCAAACGGTAACATGACAAAAAAAACTATTGATCAAACTGTTACCAGGTTCTTTTACAATATAGAAGACAGGCTTGAAAGAGTTGAGGACGGTTCCGGGAGTGTAACCGCATCTTACAGCTACGATCCCTTTGGCCGCAGGCTCTGGAAAAATGTTGCCGGAACAAAAACATACTTCCATTATGCAAATGAAGGTCTAATCGGGGAATATAACGAGACCGGAACCGAGACCAAGACCTATGGCTACAGACCCAACTCCACCTGGACAACTGATCCGCTGTTCATGAAGATCGGATCAAAGTATTACTGGTATCAAAATGATCATGCTGGAACGCCTCAAAAACTTACAGCCACAAATGGTCTCGTAGTCTGGGATGGTAAATATGACTCGTTCGGCAACTGTCAGATCGGAGTTGAGATCATTACCAATAACTTAAGGTTCGCAGGCCAGTACTATGATGAAGAAACAGGATTGCACTATAATCTGAATCGGTATTATGATCCTGTGCTTGGCAGATACCTGAGAGCCGATCCGTTCGGGGATGGGCTGAATCTGTATGCTTACTGCTTCAATAATCCTATTGTATTTATTGATCCGATGGGGTTGTGCAAGGTTAAAAATATTTGGAAATTTAATCAAAATATTGCAGAAGAAACCTGGAAGTATTGGAAAAATCCATTAAAGGAAGGTTGGGATTGGACTTCTGAGCAAGCGGTTCATGCTGCAATGACTACAAAAAACACCTTATTCCCGGAAGATAACCGTCCCAAACATGAGCAGATTGCCGACTATGTAAACTGGTATGTTGGCCATAGTGGCTTAGAGCAAGTACCAGCAGTAATGGTTATGTCAACAGTTGTTACTACTACCGTTATTACCGGCGCTGCGGCATATTATATATATCCTACTGTGATGGTAATAGCGGGGACACCTCAAGGGCAACAAATAATAACGGAATTTATTCCTTCAATATTTCCAGGAAATCCCACATCACCAACACCTTTAGGTTTTACAGGTGATCGTATTGGAGAATTATTAGGTATACAAGGATGGTAAAAATATGAATTTTTTATTAACTTTTAGAATAGCCGGTATTGTGGCTACGTTGAGTGGAATTAAGATGTATATTACTGGTTGGGATAATAAATGGGGAGTCCAAATATCATCATCTGCAGCACTATTTTTATCTCTTTTGGGTTGTACAATGTTTTTTTTAAGCTTTATTGTAAAACAAAAAATAAGTCGAGGAGAAATGATTTGTACAAAATGCAAAACAAAGTATCAAACCAGACATATACAGATTAACATCTGTCCAAAATGTGACGGTAAATTGGTTCCTTTTATTGAGGAATAGAGAATTACTGGGACATCCATACCTATTTTTTGTCAAATGAGATTATTATATTTATTTCATAAAAAGGTTTTTTATTGCTAATTGTGATTTACCAAATTATGGTCGTAGATTTTGCCGAATTAGACATCATAAAATTTAACCCCTTTTTTGCTGTTTTGTCAAATTAAACAGGTCAACTGGAGAGGATTTTTGTATGATCGTACAGGTAAGCTTGTATTGACAGGTGTCGTAATTTTATTTTTTTTATGATGAAAAAGGTAAAATAAGCAAAAAGTAAATAGGGCAAATATGTTTATTTTATTCCCCTGCAGTTATTCTATTCAAAATAAGTTTATTAAAATATTTTTAACGATTAATCAGTCTTACCAGTTCAGATGCTGTTGTTGCCTTTTTTATAAATTTTTGAACTGCTTTTAATTGATGTATATTTTTAATATTTCTTATTATGGATATGGCTGATCTGGTATCAGATGTATCACCAAATTTCATATCAATGGCAAATTCAAGACCTTGTTCAAGACCCTGTTCGAGACCTTGTTCAAGACCCTGTTCAAGACCTTGTTCAAGACCTTGCCCCCGACCTTCATTTATAAGCTGTTCTGCAAGTGTCATAATAATATCTCCTTTTCCTTCAGGCAATGTATTTTGTATTTTTGCAACAAGTTGTTTTGTTGTAATATTTTCAACATTGCTTAAAATATATAATATCAAAGTTTCAAAAAATTGCAAATCTGTTTTTTTGTCTAATAGATCTTTAAAAAGAGCAAAAATTTCCGGTAATTTATCTATAAAATCCTCACCAAAGACATATTTAAAGGATAGCAGGGTTATTTGATTGATTTTTGTGCCTTTAATTTCATCATCTGAGTATTTTGACAGATCATAAAGGATATATTTAAAGTTTGGTATGTATTCATGCAGATGGTCAGCCGGGCAGTTAAAAATACTTGATAGATTTTCTTTTACCTTCCATTTTTGTTTTCCATGATAAAGTACAAGAGGAATGATAACCGGTAGCTTTTTATCTTTTTTTTGTTTGAGTTCAAGTTTCCAGATTTTAAGCATATATTCTAAAAGCTGCAGGTGTATTAAATTATCCGGGTAGCTTTTATGCTCAAACAAGCAATAAATAAACCCTGATTGAGATTTGAAATTAACTTTGTACAGCATGTCAGAATAAAACTCTCGCAGATTTTTTTCTATAAAAGAGTCTTTACAAAGTTCAAGTGAATCAAGATCTGTAACTTTTAAGATTTTTTCAGGCAGATAGTTTTCCAAAAAAGATACAGCATTGAGTTTGTCGCTGTAGACTGCTTTAAAAAGCTTGTCATGGGGGTTTATAATGTTGTTATCCATGGAATAATAATTATCATGGTAATATTGTGTCGGCAAGATATTTTTTATTGTTATGAGTTTTTATAAATCCTTTCCACCATGCCAGAGCGGCTTAACACTATTTTATTTAACGATGTACCCCTGACCACGCCACCTTGAGGTATTGGTTAAGATAATCAAAATATTAAAGTTGACAAATATCATGACATCTGTTTAATCGTGGAAGGTATTGATAATTGCAGAGGAGAATAGATGCTAAATTCAGAAATTATACATCTCTTAAATGAAATTGTGGGAAAGGATAGATTATTTGACCAGCCTGAAGAATTATTAAGCTACTCCTATGATGCCTATCATGTAGAGGCTATGCCTGATCTGGTTTTATTTCCTGTGACCTGTGAAGAAGTTTCAAGAATAATGAAAATCTGCTCAGACAATAAAATTCCTGTTACTGCAAGGGGAGCCGGTACCAGTGTATGCGGGGCTTCTATTCCTGTAAAAAAGGGTATTGTTCTCTGCTTTTCAAAAATGAACAAAATTGTGGAGATTAATACAAAGGACAGATATATCATTGTTGAGCCCGGAGTTGTGAAT
>CAZYDL010000121.1:0-9902 GCA_964646305.1 uncultured Desulfobacula sp.
ATCATCAAAGGATACGTTTTCAACCGGGCGGGACAAATTATTTGAAAACCGGGCTGGATTATAGCCCATTACCCGATACCAGAGGTCCTGGGTGACTTCAAATTGGCCTATCCAGAAACCAGTAAGACACACTTTTTGTAAAGGTGTTTCATTCTTATTACAATGTGTGGCAGCCTTATGACAGCCCATTAAAAAACAGCCCCTGGGGACAAAAATAAACTTTGTGCCTGTCACAGGGTCATTAAAAATATCACCCCTATTATATTTTGGGGATAATTCATCATCAAAAGATGCCTCACATTTTCCTGAATATCTCCACAATTCCAGGTCGTTCCATAATTTTTCAGCACGTGTTGAGCCCTTATCATATGCGTTTTTGATCCAGCATTTTGCTTTAAACGGATCTTTTAAAGTCTTTTCACCATTAAAATAGACAACACCAAGATCGCACATGGCCTCAATATCACCTCTTCTTGCATTTTTAAGCAGGTCATCAAACAGGTTTTCATCTGCATAAACAAAGGAAGTTGTTAACAAAATAATAATGATCAAGAGATATAAAGTTTTCATGCCAGTCCTTAATGTGCATTATTTAAAAAGGGATTTCAAAAAAAGACTCTTTTAAATATAAGTCAATTATATTTTCTAATTTGCCCAGGCTGTTGGAATAAAAATGATCGCAGTTTTCTATTGTCTTGTACTGCACTTTTATACCCCATCTTGCAATATGTTCCTGGATAAGCTTTGATGGAGCAATCTCATCATTCTCTCCTGTAACAATAAGACCTGTATGGGGCATTTTTTCAATATCATCAAAACTCATAAATCCAACGGGCGGGGAGATCATGATATGATCATCAACTTTGCAGCCTTTTGCAACAAGTTTTGCATTGATTCTAGCACCAAAGGAATATCCAGCAAGCAGGGTTCTATCAAAGCCTTTTTTCTGCTCTAAAAAAGAGAGGGCTGCCAGAACATCATCCTGTTCGCCCTTCCCATCATCAAACATACCTGTGCTGTTACATGTTCCCCGGAAATTGAATTTTAAGGTTGTAAATCCTTTTTCAAAAAATGCTTTCTCTATACTCATCACCACATCATTATCCATATTACCACCGTAAAGGGGATGGGGATGAGTTATTACTACAGCTTTTTGTAAAGAATTTTCATTTAATATAGCTTCTAATTTAATATTTTTGCATTTAATTGTTATGTGTGAGCCCATTGTATCCATCCTGTTTTATAAAAAGCCTTTGTAAATTCATTATATCTTCTAACCATATATAAATGGTATTTCGTTGAATTTCAATTAGATAATTTGCATGGGCTTGATGGAACCAAATGACTCTGCTGTAAATCCAGATCTATTTGTACCTGAATCTTGGTTTTTAAAACTATTCAATCTTTAATGATAAATTCTTCTAATTTTTCAAAAAGAGTATCAGGCCATTGTTCAGCATTTAAAAAAAGGTCTTTCTCTTCAGGTGTCAAGCTTTCCTTAACACCGGGAGGCAGACTGTCATATGACAGCTGCCGCTCTTTATCTATTTTTATTTTTTTTTGATTCATGTTTTAATTCCATTATTTTGATTTTGATATGAAAGAACAGCTAACAGTTTTGATTCTTTCATACTTTGTTGTGTGGTGGATAACCAGATCCGCCACATGGCGGTTATGTAAAAAGTCTTGCAATCAAGTATGTTACAGCTGTTTCTACCTTTAAAATTCTTTGCCCGACATGGAATGAAGAAAATCCAATATTTTCCAAAGTAGCAACTTCTTTATCAATTAAGCCTCCTTCAGGGCCTATGACAAGAGTCGTTTGTGCATTTAAATGTGATGGACATTTTTTAAAAGCTTTTGGATGTGCTGTTATGCACATGCTGTTCTTTGCAATAAGAGGCAGTTCCTCCTTTACAAACTGGGTAAAAAATCTTTTTTGATAAATTGTTGGTAACAAAGTATCACAGCTTTGCTCCAAGCCAAGAATCATCTGTTTCTCAAGGGTTTCTTTATCAAGCAATGGGCTTTGCCAATAACTTTTTTCCACTCTCCAGGAATTTATCAGATAAATTTTTTTAACTCCAAGGCTTGTAATGTTTTCAATGATACGTTTAAGCATTTTAGGCCTTGGCAAAGATAAAACAAGTGTTAATGGTAAAGGCATTGGAGGGGCATTCTCAAGACAGACTTTCATCTCAAGGAAATTGTCTGATATTTTTGTGATAACTCCTATACCGATTTTATCATTTAAAAGACCACAGGAAAGTTTATGGTCTTTTTTTACCTTGTTGACTGTTCTAAGATGCTCAAAACGCCTGCCGTAAAGCCTTACAATCGTATTGTCAATAAAATCTGAGTTTTTTAGAATAATAAGATTCATGGTTCAGGCGTGGGATGTGACAGGCCAGGTGTGAGGAAAACAGATATGTGAGACCTTTGAAATTGAACATTATTCAAAGGTCTCATATCTATCATACCTTAAAGCTCAAATGTTTTCATGCTGATAACAAGGTCAAGGGCTTCAATTTCCTTGACAACTTCAGCAGGAACAGGGCTGTCAGTTCTTAAAAATATAATATTTCTATCGCCGTCTTCTTCTCTTCCAACCATCATGCGGCCAATATTAATCTTATGTTTTCCAAGAGTTACGCCCATGGCACCGATTGAGCCTGGTTTGTCAACATTGTGGATTAAAGCAAGATGTCCTTCGGGAATGACTTCAAGGCGGAATTTATTGATTCTGACAATTCTTGCATCGTCTTTTCCAAAAATAGTTCCCTCAAGGATATTGGTTCCTTCCTGGGTTACCACTGTTATCCTGATAAGGTTCAAGAAATTTCCTGCTTCTTTTGAAGTTGATTCTGAAATTTTAATTCCAATTTCATTGGCAAGGGAAATTGCATTGACAGAATTGACTTCATGCTGGACAAACTGGGCAAGCAACTCTTTTATACCAGCGATGGTAACAGGTTTAAGATCAAGATCAGGAAATTGACCAATATATTCAATATCAATGGATTTAACCCCGCTCTTGGCAATTTGACCCGCCATTTTGCCCATTTTTTCAGCAAGATATATAAAGGGTTTAAGCTGTTTTAGAATTTCACCTGTAACAGAAGGAACATTTACAGCATTTATAACTGTATCATGCAGCAGGTAAGCAATAATCTGGTTTGCAGCGGCCACAGCAACATTGGTCTGGGCTTCCTTTGTTGATGCTCCAAGATGGGGGGTTGCAATAACCTGATCAAGGGTCAATAAAGGATGATCTGTGGGAGGTTCTGTGACAAAGACATCAATGGCAGCCCCTGCAACCTTTCCCGATTGAATGGCATCATAAAGGTCAGATTCATTAATAATTCCTCCCCTTGCGCAGTTTATTACCATTACACCATTCTTCATTTTGGCAAAGGCTTTTGCATCAAGAAGATCAGTAGTGGCCTCTATTTTGGGAACATGAAGGGTTATATAATCAGCACGTTTAAATAATTGATCAAGGGTGACATATTCAAACCCTGCTTTTTCAATATGCTCTGAGGATATATAGGGGTCAAATACAATGACTTTCATCTTTAAGCCCTTGGCAAGGTTGGCAGCAATGGAGCCGATATTTCCAAAACCGACAACACCAAAGGTTTTATTAAAAAGTTCACGTCCCTGGAGCAGTTTTTTCTCCCATTTGCCCTCTTTTAACGATTGTGTAGCTCTTGGGATGTTCCTTGTGAGAGCCATCATCATTGATATGGCATGCTCTGCAGTTGTAACGGTATTGCCGCCTGGAGTATTCATGACTGCCACACCTCTTTTTGTGGCATGGTCAATATCAACATTATCAAGGCCGATTCCTGCCCTTGCAATAACCTTCAGGTTTGTGGCTGCATCCAGGATCTCCTTTGTAACCTTTGTTGCACTCCTGATGGCAAGTGCATCATAATCACCTATGATTGCCTTTAATTCTTCAGGGGAAAGTCCTGTATTTACATCAAGTTCAATACCTTCCTGGTTTTCAAAGATCTCAAGGCCGGGTTCACCCATAACATCACTGACAAGAACTTTCATTATTTATTCTCCTTTGCAAAATCTTCCATGAATTTTATCAAAGCATTTATACTTTCCATAGTTGCTGCATTATAAATTGATGCCCTGCATCCGCCTACTGATCTGTGACCTTTTAATCCGCCCAATCCTTTTTCCATGGCTTTTGCCACAAATAATTTTTCCAGGTCTTCGCTTGGGAGTCTGAAAGTCACATTCATTAAAGATTGTGAATCTTTTTTTGCAGTCGCCCTGTAAAAAGAACCTGAATCCATGTAATCATATAAAAGTCCAGCTTTTTTCTTATTATACTCTTCTATTTTTTCAAGTCCGCCCATCTCTTCTTCTATCCATTTTAATACAAGATCAATGGTGTAAATTCCAAAGCATGGAGGTGTGTTATACATGGAGTTTTTTGATGAATATGTGGAATATTTTAACATGGATGGCAGATTTTCGTTTGCCTTATCAAGCATATCCTGTCTTACAATAACCATGCAGGTTCCAGAAGGTCCAAGATTTTTCTGGGCTCCGGCATATATCATACCGAATTTTTCCATATCAAGGGGACGTGAAAAAATATCCGAGGACATGTCACAGACAATGGGAATATTTTTTGTATCTGGGAAATCATGGAACTGGGTTCCTTTGATTGTATTATTGGATGTTAAATGCACATATTTTGCATCATTGGAAAATTGAATCTCCTTTGGAATATAGGAAAAATTCTTGTCTTCAGAAGAAGCCACAACTGTATGGCTTTTATTTAGAATTTTTGCTTCGTTTATGGCTTTTGTTGACCATGTACCAGTGTTTACATAATCAGCACTATCTTCATTGGAAAGAAAATTCATGGGGATCATGGCAAATTGAAGGGAAGCCCCGCCTTGAATAAAAAGAACATGGAATCTGTCATCAAGGTTTAAAAGCCTTTTTGTCCGTGCAATGGCATCATTGATCACGTCATCAAAATATGAGGATCTATGACTGATTTCCGTAATAGACATACCAGAGTTGTTAAAATTTAAAAAAGAAGTTTGTATTTCCTGTAAAACCTGTAAAGGTAATGCAGCAGGTCCGGCATTGAAGTTATAAATTCGTTGTTGTGTCAATTTTCTATCTCCTTTCCATGTTAGATCTATTATGTGGTTGGTTGAAAGCTTGAAAGTTTTCTTTGACCAGCACTATTTGGTACTCTACTAATAACAGCTTAAGATTGTATACTGTATACAATCTTAAGCTGTCAAGATGTTTATACTTATTCAAAAAAATTCAGGACTATATTAATGTAGAATCTAAAATCCATGTTTGGATGAAAAATTATCCATATGTGAGGCGCAAGAAATTTTGAAACCGGAGTGTACTGTAGTACATGAGGATTTTAAAATTTCAAAGCAACGAAGCAGATGGGTGATTTTTCGTTCAAACATTATATTAATTGTGTTCTCTTGTTTTGTGAAACTTTATATCAGGCCACTCTTCCATGGTAAAGCCCAATTGATAAACACTTGTTGTTAAAAAGGTCAGCCATCCTTCAGCATCGAGAGTTAGATTTGGCTCATTTCTTTTTTTAAATTCCTTTAATATTTTTTCATCTTCACATGTTACCCATCTTGCAACAGATAAATCAATGGTTTCATATCCTGCATTAACTTTATATTCAGCTTTGAGCCTTGCCATTGTAACATCAAACTGTAGCACCCCCACAGCACCTATAATATATAAATTACCGATTAAAGGTTTAAAAACCTGTATGGTTCCCTCTTCTGAGAGTTGAGTCAAACCTTTTTGCAATGCTTTTGCCTTCATGGGGTCTTTTAAAATCACCCTTTTAAAATGCTCTGGAGCAAAACTGGGAATACCCAGGAATTTTAAAGGTTCCTTGGAGGTAAAAGTATCACCTATTTTAATTGTTCCGTGATTGTGTATTCCTATTATATCTCCGGGAAAGGCAGTCTCTACGTTGCTTCTTTCCTGTGCCATAAAAATTGTTGCATTGGAAATTTTTATATCTTTGCCTATTCTGTGGTGTCTTACCTTCATGCCTTTCGCAAATTTACCTGAGCAGATCCTGAAGAATGCAATTCTGTCCCTGTGTTCTGGATCCATATTTGCCTGGATTTTAAATGTAAATCCAGAAAAAGATTTCTCTTCAGGATTAACATCCCTTGTAGCGGTTGGACGTCTCCCAGGAGGAGGAGCAATCTTGGTAAAGGTATCCAGCATCTCTTTTACACCAAAATTATTAATGGCTGATCCAAAGAAGACAGGTGTCTGCGTGCCATTTAAAAACAGACCAATATCAAATGGATCTGAGGCACCAACAATCAGATCCACATCATCTCTTAACCCCTCAGCCTGGGTTTGGGAGATGAGTTCATCAAGCCTTGAATCTGCTAAATCACTTATAACAACGCCGTCATCTTCAGGCGAATATCCCGAAGAAAAAATTCCCAGCTCTCTTTTTTCAAGGTTATATACTCCCTTGAATCTTTTGCCCATGCCGATTGGCCATGTTAAAGGAATACACTCTATTTGAAGTTTATCTTCAATGTCTTCAAAAATGTCCAGGGGTTCAAGACCTTCTCGGTCAAGTTTATTAATAAATGTAATAATGGGAGTATTCCTCAATCTACAGACTTCCATTAATTTCTGGGTCTGGGGTTCAACGCCTTTGGCATTGTCAATAATCATAACAGCGCAGTCCACAGCAGTTAAGACCCTGTAGGTATCTTCGGAAAAGTCTTTATGCCCTGGAGTATCAAGAAGGTTAATCTCATAACCATTATAGGAAAATTTCATTACAGAAGAAGAGACACTGATTCCTCTTTCCTGTTCAATGGAGAGAAAATCACTTGTGGCAGCCCTTGTGGTTTTTCTGGACTTGACTGCCCCTGCCTGTTGTATGGCACCCCCAAACAAAAGCAGTTTTTCCGTTAAAGTTGTTTTCCCGGCATCAGGATGACTGATAATGGCAAAGGTTCTTCGTTTTTTTATCTCTTTTAAAAGGGTCTTATCTATATTTTGTAAAGTCATTAAATTTAAATTTCCTGATTAAGGACGGGAGTAGATCTTTATGGATTTTTTAACTAATCTTTGGATTTTTTCTCTTTTTTTTCTCTTTTTCTTAATTTAAAATAATCATAAACACCCCAGGGAAGTAAAACAGCGCTCAGGACTCTGTTAAATGTCGAATGCTCAATCATTTCAGTATCACTTGTCAGCCATCCATCCCAGAAACACCAAAGACCAAATCCAATCAAAAGGACAGTAAAAACATAGGGGCTCATTTGTGGTGGTTCAGGTTTTTTTTTCTCTTTTTCCATGGTTTGTTTTCAATTCCATATTCATAAGTATTACAAATTAGCTTAACTTTATAAAACAGCACCAACTTAAAATAATATCATCACTCGTGATATGGATCAATAGTTTTTATATTCCAATGATGTCAAGGTCGGTTATAAGCCTTGAGAGGTAGGTCCTTTGAATTTTTAAGATTTTTGCAGCATGGGTGCGGTTTCCCTGGACAGATTCAAGGGTTTGAACAACCAATTGTTTTTTAAATTGCAGAACAGCTCTTTTTAAATCCTGTTCCTGAAATGATTCAGGGTCTTTTCTGTTGACTGCAAAGGGAAGATCTTCAGGAGATATCAATGGGCCGTCACACATGATCACTGCACGTTCAACAGCATTTTTTAGCTCCCGGATATTACCTGGCCAGGAGTAGGTTCTTAAAACATTTAATGTTTTTTGTGAAAACTGAAGACCAGGCCTTGTCTGCTCTTTTTTAAATTGTTCAAGAAAATAGTTGCCAAGCAATAAAATATCAGTTCTGCGTTTTAATAAAGGAGGGATTTTAATCTGTACCACATTTAAACGATAATAGAGGTCTTCTCTGAATATTTTATTTTCAACTTCTTTTTCAATATCCCTGTTTGTTGCTGAAATTACTCTGACATCAACTTGAACATTTTTACTGCCCCCAACCCGGTAATAAATACCTTCCTGTAAAACCCTTAAAAGCCTGGTCTGCATATTAAGGCTCATTTCCCCTATTTCATCAAGGAAGAGGGTGCTGTTATCAGCAAGTTCAAATTTTCCTTTTTTTAAAGCAACAGCTCCTGTAAAAGCTCCTTTTTCATGCCCGAATAATTCATCTTCAAGCAGGGTTTCAGTCAAAGCTCCGCAATTTAAAACCACAAGGGGGAGCTCTTTTCTTGAACTCTGATCATGAATCATTCTTGCCAAAAGTTCTTTTCCAGTTCCACTCTCCCCAAGAATTAAAACACTTGCCTTTGTATCTGCCACCTTAAGACCATCTGATATTGCTTTTTTTATGCCAGGGCTTTTACCAATAATTTTGTGCTGCTGTGCTATCTGTTCTATCAATGCCCTGTTATGCTGGTTTGCCTTATCCAGTGTCCTTGCGTTTAAAATCGCTTCAGAACAAACATTTGCAAAAACATTTAAAATTTCCAGATCACTGTTATTAAAGGATAGTCCATCAATCTTATCAATAATCTGAAGTACTCCAATTATGTCAGTACCAATTTTTAAAGGGGAGCATGCAATGGATCTAGTTTTAAATTCAATATCATCGCTTATGGATTTATACCACCGTTTATCCTTTGTAACATCCTTTACAAGCAAAGGTTCTCCGGTTTTAGCAACATGGCCTGCTATGCCCTGACCAATTTTAAGTTCATGCTTTTTTATTTCATGCCTTTTTGGCCCTGTGGTTACTTCAAATTTGAGAGTCTGGCCATCTTTATCAACAAGCAGCAGAGAGCTTGCTCTTGCCTGCATCATTCTGGATGCTGTATCAACAATAAGTTCTGGCAGTTGCTCAGCATCCTGAACGCATGAAACCCATGCAGATATATCATTTAAATATTGTAAAGGTGTATTGGAATGCATACAGCAAATATATAATTTTAAAGGGGAATAATCAATCTCTTTATTTGTATCCCTGAATATTTGCCGGCCTTAACGCTGCAGATGGAATATATAAAAATGCCATGGAATCAAAAGAACCCTTTGATGTGGTAATTTTAGATTTAAGCAATGAGTTTGATTTATTAACCAGCAAGTTTTTTTCCCAGTTTTCTGGCTGCTGTCAATACTGCTTCATTTTTCTCCATATCACCTCTTTCCAATGCGCTGCCATAAACCACACCAGTGATTTCAGCACCTACGTATCTAAAAGAATCCTGAAAACTTCTAATGGCATTCACAGCTCCGGACGCGTATGGGTCAGCATCACCATAAGCAATGGCAATACCAATTTTTTTATTGAACGGGTTGTCTCCATATTTGGATAAAGCAAAACACCTGTCCAACCAGAGCTTGGTTTGAGTGGACATATTAAACCAATGCACTGGTGTAGCAATCACCCAGGAATCAGCCTCAATCAGTTTAGGAAAGATCTCCTGCATATCATCTTTTATAACGCAACCTTTACTGTCCGGCTTTTGACAACTCCAACAAGCCTGGCAGGCTTTTATGTCCATCCCCTGAATGAAAATTGATTCTACTGCTGCACCTGCACCCTCAGCACCTACGGTAATTTCTCTTGCAATAATGGCACTGTTCCCATTTTTCCGTGGACTTCCCAAAAGAACAAGTACTTTATGCTGATTTTTATTATTTGACATTTAATATTCCCTTACTGATTTTTATTGTTCATATTTAAAAATTATTTGACTTATTTTCTTTTTTTCCATTATCTCATTCATAGTTTTTTATATCAACTCAAACAAAGTTTGTTAAAAGAATTGTTTTGATTGAGCAATGGATATTTCCAAACTCAAGGATAGTTATCCCTGTACGTAGTATTTAATCCCTGGAATTATCAAGGATTCAGA
>CAZYDL010000122.1:0-9871 GCA_964646305.1 uncultured Desulfobacula sp.
AGATTACAGGAGAATGGATTCTCAGGCTATATTGCAGGTGGTGCTGTCCGGGATATTATACTCAAAAAAAAACCCAAAGATTTTGATGTTCTCACCAATGCTTCCATGGAGAAGATAAGCTCTATTTTTTCACATGAGAAAATTAAAAAAGTGGGTAAAACTTTTCCTGTCTATCTTGTAAATGGAATTGAGATCTCTTCAGGTAGAGCTGGTATTAATAAAGCAAATTTTCCTGAATCAGATCTTGCCCAAAGAGATTTTATAGTTAATGCCATGGCCTATGATCCCATAGCTCAAAAGCTTATTGATCCCTTTAAAGGAAGAGAAGATTTAAAAAATAGAATTATCCAGTTTACAAGTAATCCCCAAGAGAGGATCAAGGAAGATCCGCTTAGAATGATCAGGGCCTGTAGATTTACTGCCATGATTGATGGATATATTTCCCAGTCGTCTCTTAAGGCAATTCTTGAGCTTAAAGATCTGCTGGACAGCGCTGTTGCCAAGGAAAGAATAGGCCAAGAAATTATCAAAGCCATGGCACTTGAAAGACCGTCCCTGTTTTTTAAGGCGTTACATAAAACTCAATTATTGCCAAAGATTTTTCCAAGTCTTGACCAATGCCATGACCTTGATGGAGGTCCTTACCATGGTGAAACAGTGTTTGAGCACTGTATGCTGGTGGGAGATGCAATATCACACAAATTCCCAGTTTTAAGACTGGCCGCCTTTTTACACGATACAGGAAAATTTGATGCTGCAAAAATCAAAAAGGGTAATGTGACTTTTCCAGGTCATGAAAAGCATACAAAAACTGTGGTCAATGATCTTACACTATTAAAATTTTCCATTAAAGATATTAAATATATCAAAGCTTTGATAAAATCCCACATGCGGCCATTGACCCATGAAACCACACCAAAGGCTGCAAGAAGGCTGCTTGCCATGCTTGATTCCCTTGATCTTGATTACAAAGATTTCATGCGCATGAGGATTGCAGATAAAAAAGGAAACCTGTCTAAAAATCCATATACCTTGTCTGAAATAAAAATAAGATTAAAAAAATTGTTTATGGAATTATCTGATCAATCAGGTTTCAATATAAATATGCTTAAGATCAAAGGAGATGATATTGCCAGGATTCTTGGCATCCCTTTTGGGCCGGAGATTGGCAGAATCAAGCATATATTGTTTGAAAAAGTATTGGATGATCCTGAACTTAATAATTATTATGACCTGGAAAAATTATGTCTCTTCTTAAAAACAGAAAAATAATCCTTGTTTTCGGCTGTCTTGTAATCTTTTTTCCTGGAGCTTTTGTCTTTGGATTTCCCGGTGTCATGGCATCTTACTGGCAGGAATTCTTCCATGTAAATAAAGAGCAGATAGGTAAAATCATGTTTTTTATCCTGGCAGGAACAGGATGTTCAATGTACCTTGCAGGCAAACTCCAGGAAAAAATTCCAGGACATTATATTATTCTTACAGGAAGCCTTGCCTGCTCTCTTGCCATGGTATTTGCCGGCAGGGCAGATAGTTTGACCCATATTTATATATGGGCTTTTATTGAGGGCTTTTTCACTGGTTTTATCTATATTCCATGTCTGACCATTTTTCAAAAAATGTTTCCTGACAACAGAGGTTTGATCACCGGAGTTATCAATTTAACCTTTGGAGGTGCAGCTGCTGTTATGTCTCCAGTATTTACATATCTGCTTGTATCAAAAGGTTATCTGTTTACATCCTATTTTAGTGCTGTTGCTGCTCTTGTTACAGGAACAATAGCTGCCTTGTTTATCAAGCTCCCAGAAGAGAAAACTCTTTTTGCAGAACAAAAAATATCCACCTTGTCATTTAAAGAGATTATAAGGCTGCCGTCTTTCTGGCGAATATGGGGTGTGTGGGCTCTGGCAGGAGCATCTGGAATCTCCTTAATTGTTCTTGCATCATCTTTTGGCAACTCTCTGGGGTATGGCATTACTCAATATGTTTATATATTAACCTGTTTTAATGTGCTCAATGGAATTGGCCGTATTGTATGTGGAAGACTTGCAGATATATATTCCAAACAGAAAATATTGATGACAGTCTTTTTGATGGCATCCATTGCCTATATTTTTATGCCATGGTGTACAAGCCTTTATATGGTCAGTTTCCTGGCATGTTTTATAGGGCTTGGCTTTGGAGTTATGTTTACAGTATCAGCACCCCTTGTGACTGAAGTATTTGGTCTTGAAAATTTCGGGAAGATTTTCGGGATGGTTTTTACTGCCTATGGGTTTCTGGCGGGTCTGCTCGGCCCCTGGCTGTCGGGTGTAATTCTTGATATGACGGATTTAAATTTTAAAATAGTGTTTTCCATGTTTGCTCTGTTTTATCTTGTTTCTGCTTATTTGGTTTTTGGGGTACAAAAAGATCATATTTAAATGGCATGCAAAATACAAATCCGCATGCATCATGCCTGTGGATTCAATCAAGTTCATGGCAAATATTTAGATATTGTGATAAAGATATTTTAAAATTATTGAATATTAATCATTTTGTACAATAGCTTTAAAGGATAGAGGTAATGAGTGATGTAGTACTGATAAACATTACAGGCAGGGACAGAAAAGGACTTGATGCTAAATTTACAGGTATTCTGGCAGAGTATAATGTAAATATCCTGGATATTGGCCAGGCTGTAATACATAATCATATTTCCCTTGGCATTCTTGCGGAAATACCCAAGGCAGAAGATTTCTCTTCAATTTTCAAGGATATGCTGTTTGAAGGACACAAGATGGAGCTACGGGTGGATATCAAGCCTGTGGAATCTGATAATTATGAAAAATGGGTCCATGCCCAGGGAAAAGAGCGACGGATCATTACCCTTCTTGGTACAAGGGTAACAGCCCAGCAAATTTCCGCAGTCGCGGCCATAATAGCTCAGAATCGTTTGAATATTGATTCTATTACACGCATGACAGGCAGAATCTCTTTAATTAAACCCCAGGATAATCCCAGGGCAAGTATACAGCTTTCTGTGAGTGGAACTCCTTTGAATCTTCATGACATGAGAAAAAGATTTATGGAAATGTCCCAGCAGTCTGGAATAGATATCTCTTTTCGTGTGGACAATATATATCGCAAAAATATGAAACTGGTTGTCTTTGACATGGATTCAACCCTGATTCAGACAGAGATTATTGTTGAACTTGCAAAACTTGCCAATGTTGAAGAACAGGTGGGTAAAATTACCGAGTCAGCCATGAGAGGCGAAATAGATTTTAAGGAGAGTTTCAGGCAGAGAGTGGCGCTCTTAAAAGGAATCAAGGAAGAACACCTGGCAAATATATCAAAAAACATACCCTTGACAGATGGAGCAGACCTGGTCACTAAAACCCTTAAGAGTCTGGGATATAAACTGGGTATTCTGTCTGGAGGTTTTACTTTTATGGGAGAATATTTAAAAGAGAAGCTCAACTTTGATTATATGTATGCCAATGATCTTGATATTAAAAACGGTGTGGTAACAGGCAAGGTCAAAGGTGATATTGTGGATGGCAAGAAAAAAGCAATTTTGTTAAGACAGATTGCCCAAAGGGAAAATATTGTTCTCGAGCAGACCATTGCCGTTGGAGACGGAGCCAATGATCTTCCAATGATCAGTATTGCAGGCCTTGGAGTTGCTTTTAATGCTAAACCCATTGTTCGCAAAAAAGCTTCTAATGCCATTTCCAGCGTAGGACTTGATGGGCTTTTATATCTGATTGGTCTCCATGAAAGAGAGATTAAACAAGAAGTTTTGCAGGCAAGTCAATATTCATATGGATAACCTAAAGGTCACAGGTAACCAAAAGGTCAAGCATAATTTCAAACCCACAAGTAAAATGCAGCAGCTTGCCCTGGATGTAAAAAAGCTTGAAGATCAGCTTGATGTATGTACCTCCTGTGGAATGTGCCATGCAAATTGTCCTCTGTTTGCACAGACCCATAAAGAAGCAGATGTATCAAGGGGTAAGCTTGCTCTTATAAAAGGCTTGATTCAGGAGATGTTTGAAAATGCAAAAGGTGTGGAAGAGCGCCTTCAAAAATGTCTTCTCTGCGGCTCCTGTGCCCATGGATGCCCAAGCAAAGTCAATACTCTGGAAATATTTTTAAAGGCAAGGGCAATTATTGCACAATATCATGAGATGCCGTTTTTCCAAAAAATTATATTTAAAAATCACCTTGCCCACCCTGAAGTCTTCAATGGGATTATGGACAAACTCACACCTCTTCAAAAGCTTTTTTTTAAAGAGGAAAAAAATTTACAGGGTACATCCTGTGCCAGGATTGCTTCACCTGTTTTGCGGAATCGGCATATTGTATCTTTAAAAAAGTCTCCATTTAATAAAACTCTAAGGGGAGAGGATTTAATAATTAAAGGAAAGGGTGTAAAAGTAGCATTTTTTACAGGCTGTCTCATAGATAAGATGCTGCCTGATATTGCACATAGTGTAATTGATGTATTAAAGCACTTTAATGCTCAAATTTTTATTCCCTTTAACCAGGGTTGCTGCGGTATCCCCGCCATTGCATCGGGCGATATTGAAACATTTAAGACCCTGGTAAAAACCAATGTAAATCTTTTTTTAAAGCAGGATTTCGATTATCTTGTTACAGCCTGTGCCACTTGCACATCAACCATTATCAATCTTTGGCCTTCTTTGCTACAGGATGAGGATACAGATTTTTTACAAGAGGTTGAAAAACTTGCCCGGAAAACAGTGGATATAAGCTGGCTCATGGAAAAACGTTTTGATCTGTTTTCTGCAACTTCAGAAAGCCCAGAAAATCATGGTACCACAACAATTCAAGGAACAGAAAAAAGCAGTCATACAAGAGAGATAATAACATACCATGACCCCTGCCACCTTAAAAAATCCCTTGGTGTGTTTAAAGAACCGCGCCAGGTTATTTGTGCTTCCAATAATGAGTTAAAAGAGATGGTAGACAGTGATACCTGCTGCGGCATGGGTGGAAGCTTTAATCTCAAATATTACGATATATCTACCAAAATTGGCTTGCAAAAGGCGAAAAATATTATTGATACAAAATGTTCAATTGTGGCGACTTCGTGTCCTGCCTGCATTATGCAGATCTCTGATATGCTTGCAAAGTTAAATTATTCCATCCGCGTCAAGCATCCTGTGGAGATTTATGCACAGGCTCTTAAATCTTGTAATACCCGGAAGGGCAGCAATTAACCTGGTTTATGACCTTCAGTTTAAAGCTCACACGTAAATAGTAGGATCTTTAATGCCGGCACCTTTAAAACCTTTTATTCTGTGAAGGCAGGAATCGCATCTGCCGCATGATCTGCCTATGGAATCAGGGTCATAGCATGAAATGGTCAAAGAGTAGTCCACACCAAGCTTACTGCCAATTTTAATAATTTGTGCTTTGGAAAGATCAATTAATGGTGTTTCAATCTTTAGAACAGCTTCTTTTGTGATCCCTGTTTTGGTGGCAAGATTTGCCATTTTTTCAAAGGCTTGAATAAACTCCGGCCTGCAGTCAGGGTAGCCTGAATAATCCACAGCAGTAACGCCGATATAAATAGATTCAGCCTTTAAAATTTCTGCCCAGGCAAGGGCATAGGAGAGAAAAATGGTATTTCTTGCCGGGACATAGGTTATGGGGATCTCTTTTTGCTTTTCAATCTCTTCAATTGACCCATGCTTGGGTACATCAATTTCATCGGTTAAGGCTGAACTGCCAAACTGCCTTAAATCAATATCAATGATTTTATGCTCCTTTGCTCCAAGGGATTGTGCAACCTTTTTGGACGCTTTAAGTTCAATGGAGTGTCTCTGCCCATATCTGAAACTTAAACTGTAAATCTTTTTACCCTTTGATTTTGCAATGGCCATGGCAGTTGTGGAATCAATACCCCCGCTTAAAAGTATTATGGCTTTATCTGTCATGTTTTTTTATACTCCTTGTGTGTCTGGACCCCAGATGATTTTATGCTGCTGCAAAGATAGTCTTGCCCTGAGATTGTCTTTAAGAATCCATTGTGCAAGGACTTTTGGTGTGATCTGTCCAGATACAGGTGAAAGGTGGATTTTTGCTTGTGAAATAGCTGTTAAATTATCATTGGATAATCTATTTGCAGTCAGTTGATTATTAATAAAGGATTTTGCAAACTCATAGTCCTGCCTGTCAGCAATGACAAATTTGAGCTCGTCATCTTTTGATAAAAATTTTAGGTTATCAAATAGAAAACTGTCAGATTCATTGCTGGAAGGGCATTTTACATCAATGATTTTAATGCATTTGGGATGGATATCTTTTATACTTTTGCTGCCATTGGTTTCAAGCAATACATCATAGTTTTTGTCTAAAAGCATAGTAATTAATAAAGGGGTCTCTTTTTGATGCAAAGGTTCGCCACCGGTGACTTCCACCAGGGTGCAGGGATAGTTTTTAATTTGATTTAAGATTTGATCAATGGTCATTGATTGATATTGAGTGTCTGCATAGCGGGTATCACACCAGGAACAATCAAGGTTGCATCCGGATAATCTGATAAATATGCAGGGCAGTCCTGTAAAGGTGGATTCTCCCTGCAGGCTGTAAAAGATCTCGCATATATCAATCAAAGCAGACTTATATCTCCCAATAGGAAGAGCCGCATCCAGGGCTTTCAAAAACCATGACCTTATTGACTTTTATAAATTCAGTGTTGAGCCTTCGGGAGAGCTCTTTATATAAAAATTTGGAAATATTTTCAGAAGTTGGATTAATGGATCCAAATTCTGCAACTTCATTTAGATTGGTGTGATCAAGTTTGCTAAGAACATCCTTTACAATTGCTTTAACATCTCTGAAATCTACACCTATTCCAAGTTGATTAAGCTTTGTACACTGAATATATGCTTCAACATCCCAGTTGTGTCCATGCATATTGGCACAATTGCCATCATATCCGCGCAGGGCATGGGCTGCAGCAAAATGATCTTTTACATAAATTTCATATACACCCGGCATAATGCCTCCTTACAATAAAATGTCCCATTGATTTTATTGATTATTATCATAAATATTGTTTTTAATCAAAATTGTAGAATATTTGATTTTGGCAAGAGCGTTGCTGGTGTGATATCAGGTTTTTATTACAAAATTTACATATTATATGTAGATTTTGTAATAAAAGTGGTAAATAATTCCCTAATTAAAATTTTAAAATATTTGAGTCAGGTGTGCAAAACACCAACAAATCAACCTTTCAGCAAGTTTTGATAATCGGTATGAATTTTGCAAAGAAGTCATAGGTTTAGATATAGAATAATTATTTTTTCAAAGAATATCACCAAAAAATATTTAACAACATTTAACAGGGAGGAGAAACATCATGAAAAAGAATAAGGTGGGTTTGTTTTTAGGAGTATTTTTATTATTAACCATTGGCATTGAATCAGCCTGGGCTGTGCAGTATGAAGATTCATGGATTTTCCGATCTGCAGTTGCACCAAATCAAACCATGTGGGGAACAACTTCAACGGGTTACGATTATAGTGGTGATTTTAGATACGACAAAGCAAAACCTTTTGTAGCAGGTCTGAAGTATCGTGTCTTGGCAGACCCAGGCATTGTTTATGGAAATGTGCAGGGTTCAATAACTGCCCAGTACGATAAGATGATGCAAGGATTAGGGCAGCACACCATCAGTTTGTCTTATACGGGACAGGAAAATGAAAGTCAGATAGAAACCAAGCTGGGTGTGGCTCTTTGGGGTAATCCATATATTGGGCTGACTACACCATGGGGTGATTTAACTTTCAACATCACTGGCAAGTTTCTTGACATTGACCTTAATACAAAAAATGATTTCACAACAGGACTTGGCAATACCATGTCTGATTCCGGAAGATATAATGTTTTACCCTTTAATGCTGATATAGGAATCCTTTCAGGTGATCTTAATTTTTATCTTGACAGCGATATTCTGTTTACCCCTGAAGCTATCTCAGGCACAATGAAATATGTACACTTTGAGACAGGCACTGAAAAATTTGTTCCTGTTGAATTTTTAGCAGGCTCAGATTTGCTGGATTTACAGGTTGACCTGGATCTGCCTGGAATGTGGGAGTTCAGTCTTGAGGATTTTTCATTGTCTGACAACACCTTTAATCAAAAAATTGGTCCCGGGATTGAAATAGGAATAGGTGTGCCGCTCTTGAGTGCTTCACTTTCTGCAAATCTTGATTTTGGAATCAGTTTTGGCGGAGGAGACTTTGCCCTTGACTTTCTTAACCATGGCTATGATGGGAATCCTGAAACAATTGACCGCCTTGGAAGATTCTGCGTCTATGTTGACCCTGTACCAATACCTGGTGCTTTAGTACTATTTGGTTCAGGTATTATTGGT
Source organism: uncultured Desulfobacula sp. (assembly GCA_964646305.1). GTDB lineage: Bacteria > Desulfobacterota > Desulfobacteria > Desulfobacterales > Desulfobacteraceae > Desulfobacula. Next base: position 8,396 of record CAZYDL010000122.1, read on the forward strand.
TTGATAGGATTGAGAAGAAAAACCCAGATGTAGATAAATTATTTTTGCTGTAAAATAATAAAAGCCCCTCAAAATTTGAGGGGCTTTGTAATGTCATGGTAGCGACGCAGGAATACGCACGGTATCCTGCTGTACTGCCGCATGTCGGCCAACTGTGTGCCTTCGTTATTACCTATTTCTCATCCATGTGTGTAAACTTTTTATGTGTTTTCGTAAGGTACTGAGCGCATGGATACAGTCACCTCCTCATCTGATAACTCTATAATACTATACGTCCCTAACCAATATTTAATATCTGATAAATTTAAAGCATTATGGTCAGCAGGTCCCTTAATGGCTCGATTGTAGTCTTGATATGTGCGAGATCTTTCGGGATCAAGAGCTGATACATTAACGAAATTTGTACCTTTATAAAGCGTATGCCTGAACCCATGATGGTGACCAAATAGATGGCATTTAATCCCTTCAAGCTCCTCATGCATACGATATTGTCTTTCGTGAGTCATAATGATTAATCTATGTGAAGGAACATCAGTCCTTTGGATCGCTTTGAACATTTTGGTCCTATTCTGAATTATGAATTCCTCTGTCGCTTGGCAGGTTAATGTTGCATATTTTTTATACTGTTGAGTTTCTTTTAGATGATCCATTTCTATTCTACTGTCAGTCGCTTGAAATTTTTGATACTCGTTATAGCGATTCTTTCCAAGTGATAGTACTCCCTTCTCATATCCTTTGGATCGCTTGTTTGAGTGTTTTTTGTTAAGCTTCTTGAGTGCAATTTTATATTCTTGGTTCGCTTTTAAGTAGATGTCATCTCTAACCTTATGAATGGAATTAATAACTCTTATTAAATCAGGAAACCGACTATCTACTCTATTGTATAATTGCTTTCTGATAGGGTTCTTCCCCCATCCTTGAGTACAACCATTGAAGCCTGTGAAATAGTATCCATTATTTTCCAAGACTCGATGATGCAACATGATGCACCCGTTAGGGAATTCACGGTCAAAGTCAAAATTATGCTCGATATTTCCGTAGATGTAATACACAGGGCAACTAAAAGTAGTTAATATGTTGAAAATGTCATCAACAAATCGGGGACCAATATCTCCTGCCACACAGATTGCATCAAAATTGTTTTCCTCTTGTTCCCGCATCAGATTTACGGCGGTTATTTCACTGTGAATGTCAGATAGGGCCAGAATGCGTATCATTGATCTTGATAATTCCTTAATAATTTAAAAATTATCTTCAGTGTTATATATCGGAGCAGAAAAAATTTGCTATATACTCTGGGTTAGCGAATAATTATACTTTTACCGTCCCGAGAGCCTCCCAAAAGTGTACCAAGACGTATACCAGAATGTGGCTGCTAATACAAGCAGGTCATTATATTTTTATAAGATTCCGGGTACCTTTCTAACGAATAAGGATAGATTGTGTGAGGAACGAACCACAATCTTATCCGATTGG
>CAZYDL010000123.1:0-3209 GCA_964646305.1 uncultured Desulfobacula sp.
TTATTTTAATAATTTTCCCGAAAATCATACTTTTCTTACCCCAGCTTATGTATTAAGCTCCATAGGTTTTAACTCCCGTTTACAATGGTTTAAACGGGAGCCTTTGATGGTATTCTTCCCTTAAAAATCCCTTGCTTTATAAATTTTGTTTATATATTGTTTTTTGATAAATTCATAAATCAAAAAAAGGAAATTATAGAATGACCCAGGCAACGATACAGGCTTTAAATGGGCTTAGAGATGTTTCAATGCTCAAATGGTACATTATTCCTTTTCTTGCAATTGTCTTTTATATTTATGCAAAAGAGATCAAGTCAGCCAGATTATCCAACAACTGGGATGCTGTATTTGCAGGACTTACTGTATTTGGAATTGATTTCTTTAATGAAACATGGAATGGATGGGTGCTGGTATTGTCAGGAAGATCTGCGTTATGGACTGCACCTGGAGATACAGCTTTAAGAACCATGGTTGGGTGGAATATCGAGATAATGTTCATGTTTTTGCTTTCAGGTATTATCTGGTATTATACCTGTTCTGACGATGAAAATGAAAAAATACTGGGTATTCCAAACCGATGGTTCTGGGCGATTGGTTATTCCTTGTTTTGTGTTTTTGTGGAATATTTTTTAAATAAAGGCGGCCTTCTCATATGGGAATACCCTTTTTGGACAAATACGGCATCAGGACTTCCTTTAATTTTTCTTTTTGGTTATTTCCATTTTTATGCGGGCGCAATCTTTGTAATCAGCAGGAAAGAAAATAAGACAAAGATTCAATTGCTGACAGGTCTTTACTCCATCGTTATATTGATGAATGTTTTTGGATATGGAATTATGAAATGGAATTATTAGCAGGAAAAAGTACTATGAATGAACCAGAGGATAATTAGAAATATATTGAAGATTTGAAAAGCCGTGGGCGGCAGAAATCGCACCATTCCGCCCGCGGCTGTATTCAAGAAATAAAAAGATTAGTAGTCGTAAAAACCTTTCCCGGTTTTTCTTCCAAGCCAGCCAACCTCAACATATTTTCTTAAAAGCGGACAGGCTCTGTATTTAGGATCTTTAAATCCATCGTATAATGTTTCCATGATGGCAAGACAGGTATCAAGGCCAATGAGATCGGCAAGGGCAAGGGGACCCATGGGATGATTCATTCCAAGTTTCATGACCGTATCAATATCCTGTACATTTCCAACACTCTGGTAAAGACAGAAGATAGCTTCATTGATCATGGGCATCAATATTCTATTGGCAATAAAGCCGGGAAAATCATTGGCTTCTGCCGGAGTTTTTCCAAAGTCCTGGCTTAGTTTCCATGTGATATCAAATGTTTCAGTGGATGTTGCAAGACCTTTGATAACTTCAACAAGTTTCATAACAGGAACAGGGTTCATGAAATGCATACCGATTATTTTTTCAGGACGGGATGTTCTTGCAGCAATTCTTCCAATGGGAATGGAAGATGTATTTGTGGACAAGATAACCTCTGGAGGACATATTTTATCAAGGTCTTCAAAAATTTTAAATTTAAGATCTTCTCTCTCCACAGCTGCTTCAACAACAAAATCCACTGATTCCATATCTTTTAAATCTGTGGTGGTGCTAATCCTGCCAAGAATGGAGGATTTATCATTTTCTGATATTTTCTCTTTTTTCACCATCCTGTCAAGGTTTTTGGAAATTGTTGCAAAACCGTTTTCGCAGAATTCTTCTTTAATATCGCTCATTACAACATTAAGACCGCTGATTGCTGCAACCTGTGCAATACCATTGCCCATCTGACCTGATCCTATAACTCCAAATTTTTTTATTTCCATTGTTTCTCCTATAAATCTATAAAATTAACTTATTTGGATATTTATTATAACCCGTTCCAGGCTGTTTGCCCTCCACTGGATGCGGTAGTAAATATTTAGATAACTTATACTACCTATTGATAATAAGGGCAACAGCTTCACCGCCGCCAAGGCAGAGAGAGGCAAGGCCAGTATTCAGGTCTCTTTTTTCCATTTCATATAATAGTGTAGTTAAAACCCTTGCTCCGCTTGCACCTATGGGGTGTCCCAAGGCTACTGAACCTCCGTTTACATTTACTATTTCAGGGTCCAATTCAAGCACTTTGTTAATACCGGTTGAGCTTCCTGCAAAGGCTTCATTGATTTCAAAAAGATCAATATCTGATATATTCAAGCCCTGTTTTTTCAACACTTTTGGAATGGCATAAATGGGAGCCATTAGAACATATTTCATATCAATGCCAAAGGATGCCTGGGAACCTATGGTTGCCATTATTTTGCACCCAAGTTCCTTTGCCTTGCTCTCACTCATGATAACAAGGGCTGAAGCCCCGTCACTGATGATGGAAGCATTGCCGGCTGTTCCTACGCCATCTTTTTTAAAGGCAGGTCGCATTTTGGAAAGAAATTCCATGCTTGTCTCTTTGGGGCATTCATCTGTATCAAATATTTTGGGGTCACCTTTACGCTGGGGAATTTCTACTGGAACAATTTCATCTTTAAACCTTCCTTTGGCAACCGCGGCATTGGCCCTTACATAAGATATTGCTGCAAATTTATCCTGATCTTCCCTTGATATTTCCCATTTTTCTGAGCTAAGCTCATTGGACATACCCATGTGAAAATCATTTATCACATCCCAAAGGCCGTCATGGAGCATATGATCTTCAATCTTTCCAGGTCCCATGCGAAGTCCAAAGCGAGCCTTGTCCATATAATAGGGTGCCATGCTCATATTTTCCATGCCGCCTGCAACAACTACATCTGCATCACCGCATTGTATGGCCTGTGCTGCAAGCATTACAGCTTTCAGTGATGAGCCGCAAACCTTGTTTATAGTAATGGATTCAACATCCCATGGAAGGTCTGCCTTTACTGCTGCAATTTTTCCAGGATTTTGACCATATCCACAGGGCAGCACCATACCCATTATGCATTCATTTACTTCTTTTTTATCAATACCAGCCCTTTTAATAGCTTCTTTAACAACATGGGCACCAAGATCAGTAGCCCCGATTTTACTTAAAGTTCCACCAAAACTACCAAGCGGAGTTCTTGTTGCGCTTACTATAACTGCTTTATTCATATCTTATAATCTCCTATATTTTTTATCTTACTAAAAAATTGAAAATTTTTACAGAGTACAAGGCGGGTTCAAATTTTAACCGGAGACATACATAGTAGTATT
>CAZYDL010000123.1:3309-9843 GCA_964646305.1 uncultured Desulfobacula sp.
GCCCAACGCGGTAATCTGGAAAATTTTAAACTTTTTTACATGTTTCTTCTGTATTTGCCGCCTACTTCATATAATGCATTAGTAATTGTTCCAAGGCTGCAGACCTTAACAGTTTCCATCAATTGTTCAAACATATTCCCTTTATTTAATGCAGCCATTTGGAGTTTCTCAAGTGCTTGGTCAGAAGCATCATGATTTCTCTCCTTAAATGCCTTTAATCTTGCAAGCTGGGCATCTTTCTGGTCATCATCTGCCCTTGCAAGCTCAAGGTGGTTTGCCATGTCAGCATAATCTGCATCAGGGTCCTTAAATGTATTTACACCAACAATGGGATGTCCTCCCGAATGTTTTAAATATTCATAATACATGGATTCTTCCTGGATTTTACCCCTTTGATATCCTGTTTCCATGGCACCGAGAACACCGCCACGTTCAGTGATTATTTCAAACTCAATAAGTACTGCTTCTTCCACAAGATCAGTAAGTTCATCCACAATAAAGCTGCCCTGAAGAGGGTTTTCATTCATGGCAAGCCCCCATTCCCGGTTGACAATAAGCTGAATGGCAAGGGCACGTCTGACAGATTCCGCAGAAGGTGTGGTAATGGCTTCATCAAATGCATTGGTATGAAGGCTGTTGCAATTATCATAAATGGCACAAAGCCCCTGGAGGGTAGTTCTTATATCATTAAACTGGATATCCTGGCTGTGCAGGGATCTGCCCGAAGTCTGGATATGATATTTAAGTTTCTGGGATTTTTCATTTCCACCATATTTATATTTCATGGCAACAGCCCATATTCTTCTTGCCACCCTTCCTATAACTGTGTACTCAGGGTCCATGCCATTGGAAAAGAAAAACGAGAGAGATGGCGCAAAGCTGTTAATATCCATGCCCCGGGAGAGATAATACTCAACATAGGTAAATCCGTTGGCAAGGGTTAATGCAAGCTGGGTAATGGGGTTGGCTCCTGCTTCTGCTATGTGGTATCCAGAAATGGAGACAGAGTAAAAATTTCTTACCTGGTTATCAATAAAGTACTGCTGGATATCTCCCATCATTTTCAGAGCAAATTCAATGGAAAAAATACATGAATTCTGCCCCTGATCCTCTTTGAGAATATCTGCCTGGACAGTTCCCCTTACATTGGACATGGCAAACTGCTTAATCTTGGCTGCTTCGTCCTGGGTGGGTTCTCTATCATTTTCTTCTTTGAATTTATCCATCTGCTGGGTAATGGCAGTATTGATAAACATGGCAAGCATCATTGGAGCAGGGCCGTTAATGGTCATGGAGACAGATGTATTTGGAGCGCAAAGGTCAAATCCATCATACAGCACTTTCATATCATCAAGGGTACATATGCTCACTCCGGAAGTTCCAATTTTGCCATAGATATCAGGACGGGTATCTGGATCCCGCCCAAAAAGAGTTACAGCATCAAAGGCAGTAGAAAGTCTTTTTGCAGGATAATTGCCTGAAAGCAGTTTAAACCTTTTATTGGTATCACTTGGGCCGCCTTCTCCTGCAAACATTCTTGTGGGATCTTCATCTGCCCGTTTTAAGGGGAAAACACCTGCTGTATAGGGAAAATTACCTGCAAAATTCTCTTTTCTCATCCATAGATATTGTTCTCCAGGGTCTTTAATGTGAGGCAGAGAAATTTTTGGAATTTTTGTATGGGAGAGTGATCTGCGAAACAGAGGAAGCCTGAACTCCTTATCACGGACATGATAGACCAGTTCATCTTTATCATACATCTCTTTGCATGTAGTATAATCATTGATAATGGTATCAGTTTCCGGGTCAACCTTTGATGCAGCATCGTCAATTGCCAGTTTAAACTTGTCCACGGCCTGGGGAATCTCGTCAATACCCATAAGGTTCAAAGTCTTATTTGCTTCAATCAGATGCCATCTTTTGCGTACTGATTCTTCCTGCTCTTGAGTATTTGCATGGTATTTTCTCACAGTGCTGGCAATTTCAGCAAGATATCTTGTTCTCTCTCCCGGTATAATAATTGTTTTTGACGAGGACGTTTTTTTACCTGATCTTGGAAGATCAGACTTATATTTAATATTTTTCTTCTCTTCAATAAGATCCAGAAGTCCGTGGTAAAAACTTGTAATTCCATCATCATTAAATTTTGATGCAATGGTTCCATACACGGGCAGGTCTTTTGGATCTGTTTCCCAGGCCTTGCGATTTCTCTGTACCTGTTTTCTGACATCCCGCAATGCATCTTCACTGCCTTTTTTCTCGTATTTGTTAATCACAACAATATCAGCATAATCCAGCATATCTATCTTTTCCAGCTGTGAGGGTGCTCCAAATTCTGCTGTCATGACATATATGGACATATCCACGAGATCAACCACCCTTGAATCACCCTGGCCAATACCTGCTGTTTCAACAATAATAATATCATAGCCAGATGCTTTGACAACATTGATGGCATCTGGCAGAGCCTCTGGCAATTCAGTCTGGGATCGTCTTGTTGCAAGCGAGCGCATATAAACCCGGCCTGTTTCAATGGAGTTCATTCTGATCCTGTCACCAAGAAGAGCACCTCCTGTTTTACGCCTAGATGGATCACAGGAGATAATGGCAATATTAACCTCTTTTAGATCACGCAGAATCCTGATGATCAATTCATCTGTTAAAGAGGATTTGCCTGCACCGCCGGTGCCGGTTAATCCGATTACAGGAACATCTTTTTTATCTGCAATTTTTACAATTTCAGAGCTGATTTTTTCAAAGGTGTCTTTATCATTTGCCTTGGCTTCCTGGACAGCAGAGATAAAATTGGCTGTCACATATTTATTTTCAATATTGAGACTTGCATAATCAAGATTGTTGTAATCAACAGTGGGCATGTCCATGGATCGGATCATGTCGTTGATCATCCCCTGCAGACCCATATTGGTCCCATCTTCAGGAGAATAAATCTTTGTTACACCATAAGCCTGCAGTTCATCTATTTCCAGAGGGATGATAACGCCGCCTCCGCCGCCAAAAATCTTTATGTGTGAAGCATTTTTCTCTTTTAAAAGATCCACCATGTATTTAAAATATTCAACATGGCCACCCTGGTAACTTGATACGGCAATGCCCTGGGCATCTTCTTCAATGGCAGCATCCACAACTTCCTTTGCAGACCTGTTATGACCGATATGGATTACTTCTGTACCAGAATCCTGTAAAATTCTTCTCATGATATTGATGGCTGCGTCATGGCCATCAAAAAGCGAGGTTGCCGTAACAATTTTTACTGAATTTTTTGGTTTATAAATTTGTTCTTCCATTTTTTAAACTTCTCCTTTTTCAAAATTCAATTTTTAAGCCTTTGCAATGCATACTTCATGTATCAAAATATATGCCCAAGGATAAAATCTGTCTGAATTTTAATATAGTCGTCAATGGTGAAATTATTTTTTAAATGCCAGCGCCGAAATGCCCACATCTGACCCAGCACTGAAATATTGTGCCCCACAAGATTTACAATTTTATCATCAAGTTTTGGGAAATTATTTTTACCGGACAGGGATGAAAGCGCATTAATAAAAATTTTTGTTATATTTAATTCATTGGTTAAAACTTTGGCTTTCCATTTTTCCGGCAGGAACTGGGTGACCTGATACATCATCAAAATATGGTCGCCCATTCTATCACAGACATAAAAATACTGGCTGATAACCTGGGCGAGCTGTTCTTTGCCCATATCAGTTTTGGAAAGAGCATTTTCCACAGCTTCTCTGACTTCTTCATGAATGGTTTTACATACCAGATACAGCAGATCTTCTTTTGAAGAAATATACTCATACAAAGAGCCAATGGAAAAACTCGAAGCCTTTGCAATCATTCTGGTTGTGGTTTTGTGATACCCATGCTGGATAAACAGTTTCACTGTAGAATCAATAATATGACGTCTTCTTTCCCTTACGAGATCAGGGTTTTTAATTTGCGTGGGAACTTCAGCATCAGCTATTGGAGTTCTGGCTGTTTTATTGTGTTCCAAATATTGACTTCCTTTTCTTTAATATTACATCATACAATATGCTTGAACGAGCGCTCAGTCATATTGAATTTTTACAATATATACACGCAACTTGTCAAGAACAAAACTTATTTACTTGACTGAATCAAAAGATTTTTATAATTTCCTCTTATAATTTTTTAATCATGGAATCGTTAACATAAAGGAGTGGAAATATGACAGTATTTGTAGAGGATCACCCTCTTATAAAGCATAAATTAGGGCTGATGAGGCAAAAAGATATCAGCACAAAAGACTTTAGGGACCTCTCTTCAGAGGTTGCCAGGCTTTTAACCTATGAAGCAACAAAAAATCTTGTAACAGAAACAAAAGTGATTGAAGGCTGGGCAGGAGAAGTTGAAGTTGAGAAAATCAAGGGTAAAAAAATTACAGTCGTACCCATTTTAAGGGCAGGCCTTGGAATGATGGATGGTGTGTTTGACCTTATACCATCGGCCAAAGTCAGTGTGGTAGGTTTCTACAGGAATGAAGAGACCTTAAAACCAGTACAGTATTATGTTAAAACAGCAAGTGTCATGGAAGAGAGAATTGCTTTGATTCTTGATCCAATGCTTGCAACGGGAGGTACCCTTATTGCCACCATTGATCTGCTCAAAGAAGCAGGATGCAAGACCATTAAGGGACTTTTTCTTGTGGCAGCTCCCGAAGGGATTGCAAAGGTAGAAGAAAAACACCCCGATGTAGATATTTATGTGGCAAGCGTAGATGAATGTCTCAATGAAATAGGATATATACTGCCGGGTCTTGGTGATGCAGGAGATAAAATTTTTGGCACAAAATAACAAGTAATATCGGCTTAAAACAAGCCTGTCTGCCATGGTTGCTGTTCACAATTTAAATGGCCGATTGTATTTTAATGAAAGAGTTACACAATTTAGTTTTTTAATATAAATTTATTACAACAAAGGTGAAAATAAAAATGTCTGATTCAAGTATTTCTTCAACTGATTATAATTTTCAGGTAAAAGATTGTTTTTTAGGAGCTCAGATGCTGTTTGTAGCATTTGGAGCCCTGGTTCTTGTACCGCTTCTAACCGGTCTTGATCCAAATGTTGCACTTTTTACAGCAGGTCTTGGGACCCTGGTATTTCAAATTATTACAAAAGGTAAAGTCCCTGTTTTTCTTGCATCTTCCTTTGCTTTTATTGCACCCATAATCTATGGCGTTCAAACCTGGGGCATCCCGGGAACCATGTGCGGCCTTGCAGCAGCAGGTGTTGTTTATATACTGCTAAGTTTTCTTGTCAGGGTACAGGGAAGTGATGTTATTAAAAAAGTTCTTCCCCCTGTTGTAACAGGCCCTGTTATAATGGTCATAGGCCTTATCCTTGCTCCTGTTGCTGTTTATATGGCCATGGGAAAAACCGGAGACGGCTCCATTGTCCTCCATCCCCAGGTAAAAGCCATGACAGTCAGTCTTATTGCCCTGGCTGCAACAATTCTTGTTTCCATCCTTGGCAAAGGTGTTTTCAAGCTGATTCCTATTCTCTGCGGAATTACAGTGGGATATATTCTTGCCTTTTTTTTCGGGTTTGTTGATTTTTCCGGTATTGCCAAAGCATCCTGGTTTGCCGTTCCCAATTTTGTAATGCCTGAGTGGAATTTACAGGCCATATTTTTTATTGTACCTATTGCCATTGCCCCTGCCATTGAACATTTTGGTGATGTTGTTGCCATAGGCGGTGTCAGCGGAAAAGATTATGTTAAGGATCCTGGAATTCAAAACACAATGCTGGGTGATGGTGTGGCAACCTCAATTGCAGCATGTTTGGGCGGACCTCCCAACACAACATATTCAGAAGTCACAGGCGCTGTTGCCCTGACAAAGGTATTTAATCCCGCCATTATGACATGGGCTGCCATTGCAGCCATCCTGCTTGCCTTTGTGGGTAAGCTTGGAGCAATACTTCAAACAATACCAGTGCCTGTAATGGGCGGTATCATGCTGCTGTTATTTGGAGCCATCATGGTTGTTGGATTAAACATATTGGTAAGATCAGGTGAGGATCTTCTTGAAGCAAGAAATCTTGCCATTGTCGCTTTGATCCTGATATTTGGTATTGGCGGCATGAGCTTTTCAGCAGGTCAGTTTCAGCTTCAGGGAATCGGTCTTGCCGGTATTCTCGGAGTTGTTTTAAACCTTGTTCTTCCCCACAGCAAATCAGAGTCAGATGAAAAATAATCCATAAAGCAAAAAGGCAGGATCAAATTAATGACCCTGCTTTTTCAATCATTCTTCCCTCAGACACGAATGCTAGTCTTCAATAAAGAACATTCCACCATATCCTTCCTGATTAAATTATATTTTCACTAAAGTTGATTTGTTGGAATGGCTTTACAGGCATAAAAATTGTTGATACATAATTCTTGAACTCTATTTTATTTCAAACTGGTCGCATATCATTCAAATTTATATAATATGTGTTTTGCTATCAATATGTTGAAAGATATACGGACAACCGGAGATTTACTTGTTA
>CAZYDL010000124.1:0-9777 GCA_964646305.1 uncultured Desulfobacula sp.
AATTAAAGGAAATTTTGATTAAAAGGATGTCAAATGATTGGCAGTAAAAATATTTTATATCAATTTCTTGACGCATGCATGGTAAAAAATGTAATAGTTTTGAGAACTTTTTTTCCTAAAACTATTACATTTTTTACCATCATTTTAAATCATCTCTGTTTGGCGGAACATAGTCTTGTGAATCACTCCTGGCAACAGTTAAGCATTTAATCTTTGTCATCTTTTTGCACATTGTTAAAATAATTTAAAGTAGTCATGCATACATCATAATTAAACCCTCTATATTTCAGGAAGTTCATCAGTTTTTTTTTAAATTTTTCTTTATCAAGATGTTTCCAGATTTTAATTTTTGGATTTACAGCTTTCATGGCCAGGGATAGATCATCATATTGTTCCAAAGCAGGTTCAATTATCCATGGTTCTATGCCTTTTTTTTTTAATTCAAATCCAATGGCAAATTTTGACTTTGGTTTATTTCTCATCATGGTTTCAATATATAATGCTGTAAAATCTCCATCATTTAAATAATTTTGTTTCAATAAAACTGCAACCACCTGTCCGCTAATTACCCCGTCAACCCCCTTTTTTTTTAAATATTCCTCTATTTCATAAACACTTCTTGGCCGATATGACAAATATTTCATTGCAAGGGTTAAAGGCTTTTTAATTAATTTTTTTTCATTTTCCATGGGTTTTATCCAGGTTTTCCAATAATTTTACAGGGGTTTTTAAAATATCTCCCATCATATTTACAAGGCCTCTGCCCACAGCGGAAGGGTGCAAAGGAACAACTACAGGATTAGAAAGCTTCCCACTTGCTTTAACTGGGATTGATACCAATCTGCCTTGAAGCATGGTATTTATCATGGGGATTTTCTCAATAATTATGTCAATGGTCTTAAATGGTGCCACAAGACAGGTTAAATTTAGTTTGTCGTTTAAAGGATCAATCCATCCATTGAATATAAGAGTCATATCTTCACCATCAATTATTGCTTTGGATAAATAAATAATACTCTCTTTAATATCAGCTTTAATAATAATTTTCTTATATGCAAACCCCTCTTGCCGTAAATCTGGAAGGCGGCCTTTAAAAAGTTTTGAAACATTTAAGATTGAAAAGATTTTTGATAGAAGTGAAAACTCGTTTATTCGACCTTTTGTTGCAGTGAATTCCAATGGACCATTAATATTTTGTAAGATTTCTTTTTTAAGGCTGTCAGATGTCATATTGCAAGATAAAGAATAATTACCTGTCATGAAATTTTCTTTTTGTAAAAGACACAACAACAGGTTCTGAATATCTGGTTGATCAACAGCTTTAAAAGCAAGGTCCATATGCATTTTTTTATTTTGAAATTTCATATGGCCTTTTGTTTGAAGATTACATAAAAAGGCCTGGTTTATCTTGATATCAGGTCCATCTTTGTTAAAAGAAATTTTATTTTCAACATTGGTAAAGGTGAGATTATTTAATTTAAGCGTATCTGTTTTAAAATTAATGGTTTTATTGAAAAGCATACCAGGGCCATGATAGTCTGCAGGAAGTTTCGCAATGCCAGGACCAATGGAACCTAAATTAATAGTTTTACTTGTAATATTTATATTGGAATCCTGATCAATGGATATTAATATTGGCTGGTTCTGTGTTAGTGTTGTAAGGGTTTTTCCCCAATAACTATTGGGTTGGATCAGCTTATTTAATGTTGTTGTGTTTAAATATCCATTAAAATCAAATAAAGGCTTCTTCTTGCTGTAATTGACTACAATACTTGCCTGTGAAAGATTATTGTCATGCAAATTTATGGAATTTAACATCAAAGAGTCAAGGTTGTCTCCAATCAATTCAATATCAATATCAGCTCCTGTATTGAATTTAAGCTTACCATTAAATAAACTATGTCTGGGTTTTATTTGTAATCTGCCTTTGGCCATCTCAAATGGAAGGAACAGAGTGTTATTATATTTTGGGGCAATAAGAGGTTCCAGCCATGAGAGGTCGTTCATTGTTAACAAGATATCATTCAAAATTATAAAATCATTAGATAGATGGTATGCACAGGATAAATTTTCTATCTCTTTTTTGTTCAAATGCGTGGTAATATTTATACCAGTGCCTCTCCCTTTTAAATCATATTTCCATCTGTCTGGCTCTGATATTGGCCCTGCTAATTGTATTGAGGTAATATTGATTGTACCACCGGCTTTTTTAACAGGAGAAATAAAGCTGTTTATTTTTTTAAAGGACATCAGCCAGGGCATCATTGAATCAAGGTCAAGCGTACCTGAACCTGATATAACCTTAATCATAGTTTTATCTTTAAAATCAAGAAATATTTCAAGGTCATCAATGGTGGTGCTGCTGACAATACCATTAATCTTTTTAAGATGCACCATGTCCGGGTCATAATTAAAATTGATATTTTTCAGGTCAATATTGCCTGGAATACGATCATACAGCCCTTTAATTGAAAAATCATCGGTATGGACTTTAACTTTGAGATCATGGGAGAGTTCCACCATGGAAAGATTTAATTTTGCAAGGGCACGTCCCGTGACATCATGAACCATTGTAAGCTCCCTTGAAAGAAGAGAGTCTGGTAAAAGTGCCATTAAAATCTTAGGGATCTTTGAAAGATCAATATCAAGTTCAAATTCACCTTGAAAGGGGAAATCCATATAATTGAAAAGATCAATTGAAAGGCTTGCTTTTTTAACTGTTGAACCTTGAATCACACCTTTGGTCGCCTTTATATCAAGAACACCATTTTTAATACTGGCATTCCCATTAACACTTGATGCCATTAAATCTGTTTCTGGAATTTTTACAAGGCCGTTTTTAATGTTACCATTGAGATTAAAATTATTTTTATTAAAAAGATCTTCAAGGTTTTTGCCATGAAAAGATACCATTATGCTGGGTGCAATCCCTTTGTGAATAATTTCAAAGAGCAAATCTGTGACTGAATTATTTTTGAACATCAATAAAGACATCTGTCTTGCCTGATTTATATTAACCTTGGTCCCTGTAAATAGCAGATCTGTTTTTTTCAGATCGCCATTGTCTTTAAATGAAATCTCTATGATTGATTCTGGATAATTGAGTTTAAAAGGTTTGATATCAATTTGAACAATGTTTTCAGTGATTTTAAAAGATGAATCAATGTTTTTTGAGTCAAATAATATTTGACTGCTGTTTGCAATAACCAGACCTGAGAGTTTGAATTCACCAATTATGATGCCTTGTGAATCTGCTTTTATTAGACAGTCAAATTGATCAACCTTAATGGAAGCGACATCAAAATATTGGTTAAATTCAATATCCAAAGGAATCATGGATGAATTAAAAATAATATCTTTGATGGATGCATTGACAATAAGTTGATTTTTCTCTTTTGACAGATTATAGGAGCCGTCCATACTCTTAAACCAGGAAGATCGGACATCATTAAATTCAAATTCAATGGAGTCCTGATGCTCTGGCAGCAGAGTAAATAATTTTTTGATACCATGAATTAACTTGGAGCGTTGTTGCGAAATCAAAGAAGTTCCAGGCATGCCCGGTTGTTTTTCTTTAAAAGTATTGGTTTTAATTCCAGGCCAGATAATTTTTGACCCATTAATTTCAGGCTGCATGACTGATATATGTGTGACATCAATCTTGCCGGATAATAATTTTATGATATCAAGGCTAAGTTTTATGGTCTTAATATTTAAATTAGCCCCATGAGATGTATGGAAAATACAATTTTCCACATTGATGCCAGGCTTGGGAAAAAGCTTTATGGAAAACCTGGAAGCTGAAAATTTACCATTGGTTTTTTTTGATATGGATATGGATATTTTATCTTTAATATAGGCTGTATTGACTGCCCAGTTCAGTATAAAAGGCAGTGATACACATAAAACAAGAATAAAAGTGAAACCATAAATAATAGAATTTTTTATTCTTATTTTTGTAAAAAAAAACATCCATATTTACCATGAATAACCATGGGTTTTTGTCAAATTGATAAAATCAGCCATAACAAGATAGGTTTGATCCATTAAAATTTTTTTAAAATCATTAATCTTTATTTCTTTTTCGTCAAAGTTTTCCATTGGCTCTTTGCCCATGGCTTTTAAATAATCATTTTCAATATCAAGCTCAGACTGCTCATATTGTTTTTGTCTGGATTTTCTATCCTCAAGGTTTAATGAGACTGAAGTTTTTTTATTTAATTGGGATATCATGGCAAGCCTTTTGTTAAGATAGCTTATTCCAGGATCTTTAACAGACCTTTTAGTATATTGTCCATTAAGTGTGTCCTCAATATCCTGAAGTCCTCTATAGGGGATATAGGATGTCTTAATTGTTGTATCCCAGGGCAGGGCACCTTCAAGAGAGCTCTCTCCAGTATCTTCGATTTCATAAATTTGTGGAAATTTTATATCAGGTACTATACCTAGATTCTGGGTACTTTTTCCTGAAACACGATAAAATTTTGCACTTGTGAGTTTTAGTTTCCCTTTCCCGAGGGGTTGTAATTCCTGAACTGTACCTTTGCCAAAACTTCTTGTGCCGACAATAACACCTCTATTATAATCTTTAATGGCTCCTGCAAATATTTCCGATGCTGAAGCACTCATTCTGTTTATTAAAACAATTAGAGGGCCTGAATATGCAATACCCGGGTCGTTATCATATAATCGGGAAATCTGGTATTTTGTTTTTATCTGTACAACAGGGCCTGACTTAAGAAACAGTCCGGTTAGTTGACTTGCTTCTTTTAAAGAGCCACCACCATTATCCCTTAAATCAATAATAAGCCCGTCAATATTCTCTTTTTTTAATTGAACAAGTAATTTCTCAACATCTTTTGTTGTGCTTTTATAATCTTTATCTCCTCTGTTATAGGCTTTGAAATCAATATAAAAATTGGGAATTTCAATAACACCTATTTTAAGGTTTTGTTTATTATGCTCAATTGTAATGATATCTTTTTTTGCAGACTGCTCTTCGAGTTTAACCCGGTCCCGTTTTATCTGGATTGTTCTGATTGAATTGGTTTTTTTTGCAGGTATTATTTTTAATCGCACAAATGTGTTTTTAGGACCTCTTATAAGCTTTACAACATGATCAATCCGTTGGCCCACAGTATCTTTTATCTCTCCTTTCTCTCCTTGACCCACTCCAATGATTTTATCTCCAGGCATGAGCAGATTAGATTTTTCAGCAGGGCCTTTTGGAATTAAGCGAACTACCTTTGTATATTCATATTCTGTTTGAAGAACCGCTCCAATACCTTCAAGAGAGAGGCTCATATGAATATCAAAATCTTCAGAAGCCCTTGGAGGGAAAAACTGGGTGTGGGGATCAAAACTTGAAGTGACTATGTTTATTAAAATTTGAAAAATATCATTGGATTCTGTTTGTATGAGTCGTTTAAGTCTGTTTGAGTATGTTTTTTCAAGTGTTTGAGTAATATAGTCATCATCGTTATCTTCATCTTTATGATTCAGGATCAAAGAGATAATATGGCTTTTCAACTCTTTTTTCCACAATTGGTGCAGGTGCTGTTTATCTGTTTGCCAATGCCGCAAGTCATACTCAATGACCATGGATTCATTTTTAGAAAAATCCAACTCTTGTTCCCAGGTTTTTATTAATGAAGAGATATATGCAAGCCTCTGTTTTGATCTGCTAATGTATAAATTAAATATTTTAAATCCAGGGTTGAGCCTTCCTCTTTTAAGGTCATCGTCAAAACGGAACTCGTATTGTTTAAATAGATCAATATCCCTTAGGGTAAATAATTCTTTACGTGGATCAAGTCTTTTTAAATATTGATGAAAAATAATAGAAGACATTTTGTCATCTAATTTTTTTTCAAGATAATGATATCTTTCAAGAGCTCTTATTATTTTTATACATTGAAAAGAGTGTTCAGATCTTGGTTTAATAAAACTATTTGTGTCACTATTTGCCCAGGCAATGGATGAATATGCACAAATCAAGAGTATAAGAATAATGGGCTGCAGAAAAATCGAAATTTTGTGACAGGTTGTAACAGCCTGGTGATCAGTGTATTTAAATGTTTGTGTCATATTCCAGATCCTTAGGGGTTTCAAAGCTTATCTTTCCAATCTTACCTGTTCTAAGTTCGCGAATCAATAGTTCAGAGGCTTTTTGCATGTTGACAACACCTCCTTTTTTTAAGCATCCCCTTGCTGCGCCTATCTTCTCCATGAGTGTCACAGCGTCACTGGGTAAGGATTTTAAAAAAGAATACCTCTGCATCAAAAGATCAGGATAATTTTTTAAAAGCAGGTGGCCAGCAAACAAAGCAATGTCACTATAATCAATTGCTGTATCTGATATGGCTCCACTTGCTGCAAGGATATATGCTCTTTTTTCAGGTTCAATTATGGGCCATAATATTCCTGGAGTATCATAGATATCAATATTATTTTTTAAACTGCTCCTCTGCTTATGCCTTGTAATGGCCGGAACATTTCCGGTTTTTGCTATTTTTCTGCCTGCAAGGGTATTTAAAATAGTAGATTTTCCAGTGTTTGGAATGCCTACTACCATTATCTTTATTCTCCTGGCGCGGTTTCTTTTAATTTTGCCGACACAATAGTTAACAGCTTCCCAAACCTGTGCTTTCTGGGTGGCTACAATGGAGACAGCATATGTATCACTCTTTGTTTCAAAATACTCCAGCCATAATTTTGTATGTTCAGGATCTGCAAGGTCTTTTTTATTTAATATTTTTATCATAAACTTGTCTTTACAAAGCTTGCTCACAAGGGGGTTGGCACTTGCCATGGGCAATCTTGCGTCAAGAATTTCCAAAACTGCATCTGTTTTTGATATGGCAGTTTTAAGCAGAGTTTTTGTTTCAAGCATATGGCCTGGAAACCATTGAATTGTCATATTTTTTTAACTCTTTTATTTAAATTTAAGCTGGTCAATGCCTGTTATTTAAAGTTTGCCAGCAGGTCTTTTTGGATGTTAATATTTGAAGCAATAATGCCCTGGGCTGGAAAATCTCTGTTTCCATTAAAATCACAGATTATTCCGCCTGCCTGTTCAACAATAAAAGCGCCTGCTGCAATATCATAAATGTTTAAATTCATTTCCCAGAACCCGTCCAGCCTGCCGCAGGCCACATAACAAAGATCAATGGCAGCAGAGCCATATCTTCTTATGTCCCTTAACTTAGGTGCGATTTTATTAAAATAGACAAGGCTGTTATTGCTAAGATTTGCTCTTAAACAGGCAAATCCTGTACCCATTACACAATTTATAAGCCTGTCGGTTTTTGTAACACAGATGGGCCTGTCATTTAAAAATGAGCCATTATCAACATCAGCAAAAAACAATTCATCCATCCTTGGGGCAAGAACAGCACCGAGAATAGTGTTGTCTTTATACTGCACTGCAATACTGATGGAGTAAAATGGCTGCTGATGAAAAAAAGATGTTGTTCCGTCTATGGGATCAATTATCCATAAATAATCTGATGAATCATTTGTTTGGCCGGTTTCTTCTCCCAAAATACCATGGGAAGGATATCTTTTTAAAATATTATTAACAAGAAAATCTTCAACCTGTTTGTCTATTGTAGTTACAAGATCTTTTTTTCCCTTAAAATCAACATCTGAAGGCTTTAAGAGTGTTTGTTCTTTTTTACAGATTTCACCTGCCTGAATGATTATTTTTTTTAAAAAGGTTTCCAAGTTATTTTTTGTGTAATTAGTTATTAAAAAAAAGATAAGGGGCTGCTGTTTTGCCCTGTCTTATCCCAACATATCAATAAGTGATCCAATGGTTTCATCATAGTTTTTAATGACTTTTGCATTTGCCTTAAACCCCTGTTCAATCATAATCTGGTTAACAAATTCTTCTGCAATATCAGTATTGGATAATTCTTTTAATTCTCCTGTTGTACTTTTTGGATCATCCACAAGGGGGCCTGGAGTATTAATTTTTGTTATTGTTGTTTTAACTTGATTGTTTTCACCTTCAGTGTTGATTGCCCGGCTTTTTTTAAAATTATCGGAAAGAGCATTTGCAACATTATTGGCACTGACTGACATCTGTTTTGAAAATGCCTGCAAGGCTGAAACATTGCTATTGATTCCTGTAATCATATTATTTTTTCCTCCAATAGTTTTTATACATACTATTTTCCAACAGCCATGCTAAAAAGACTTGCAATAATCGTGCTAAAAAATTAATAAAAACAAGATAATGATTGATCCCTTCCATGATGATAGTATTCAAGCCTTAAATAACGATAATCCATAATTTAAGTACTTGTATTATTGTAGTAGTCTTGAAAATATGGTAACAAAAAATGACAGGGATTACAAATTATGTATAAAATACTTAAGTTAATGGGAGGAAAAAATGTTTGAAATTGACAAAACTGTTATGATTTTGATTGATGTCCAGGGTCAGTTGGCCCAGCTAATGTATGGAAAAGATAAATTGTTTAATTCACTTGGGATAATGATCCAGGGGATGAAAGCTCTTGGTGTGCCCATAATCTGGATGGAGCAGATACCTAAAAATTTAGGCCCCACCACAGAAGTTGTTGCACAATATATGACCAGTGAAGAACCCATTGAAAAATTTTCTTTTTCCTGCTGTAATGAACCTCTATTCATGAATAGCTTTAAGGAAGCTGGTAAAACCCAGGTGCTTTTAACTGGAATTGAAACCCATATCTGTGTCTTTCAGACTGGATATGATTTGATGAAAAAATATGGGTGTGATGTTCAGGTGATTTCAGACTGTGTCTCTTCCAGGACAAAGGAAAATAAAGACATTGGTATTCAGCGGATTGTCCAGAGCGGTGGTCAGGTCAGCTGTGTTGAAATGATCTTTTTTGAATTATTAAAAGCTGCAAAAGGTGATGAGTTTAAACAGATAATCAAATTAATCAAATAGGCAAATCAGCGTTTTATAACAGCCTGTATGTCTGTTAAACAGCGATTCTGAATGAGGATGTATCATTTTCAGGCAGATTATTGACCTTTACATAGGAATCAGAAGCCTGCTGAAGATTTCCAAATGCTTTGGATTTATTTGATTCTGACAGCCTTTCTGCTTTAAGCATCATAAGCTCGGATAAAGCTTTGGATGATGTCTGGGAAGCCTGGGAAGCTACTTTAATATCCTGGGGAGAAGGACTTGCAGGAGCCAGGGCAGCATTCTTAACCTGACGCATCTTCTGTATTGTTGCCTGGGGATCACCTGGTATGGGAGAGGTGTCAATGCTGACTTCACCACCAACAACATAGTTTGCTCCGTCAGGTCCCTGCTTATAAGTAAAATGGGCTCCAGAAGTAATATATCGTCCTCCTGCAGCAATATGAGCCATTTCATGCCGTCTGACTTTTCTATCTGTCTGTTTAAGCGTCTGAAGAAGCTGCATTTCTGCCTGGGTGAGTTCATGGCCATGGATATCTTTTACTGCAGAATTATTTTGAGTGTCAGCCTGGCGATCTGTCTCTTTTGAATCAACCCGACTCACTCTTGTTGAATCTTCATCAGGCCTTATCTGGGAAGTATTTGAAACAGGATTTTGAACAAAGCCTGTATAATTATTATTTATGGCTGAAACATTCATATGATTTTATTTCATAAGCTTATATTAAAGATTTTTAATTATATTTATAATTCATTGTCTTGGCAAGAAAAAATATCATGTAAGAATCTTGCAAATTGACTTTATGTTTTTCAATGCTTATTAATTGCTTTTATTAACAACAAAACAGACAGGC
>CAZYDL010000125.1:0-9684 GCA_964646305.1 uncultured Desulfobacula sp.
CCCTCGTGCCACTCATGATATTCTGTGAGCATTCCTCCTTGACCTCCCATGGCAATTGAGCCTTCAAACTGACCTTCAAGCACAAGCGGGTTCAAGGCTTTTCCCACATCCTGGGCAGCAGTGGCTTCAAGTACTTCAACCTTGCCTGTATCTGGATCAACCTTTACTTCAACTATTGTAGTTCCAAAAGAAAAGGCTTCGCACATCTGGCCATAGGGGTTGGATACCCATTCGCGTCTCATGTCCACCTTGGGCCAGTAACCGCCTTCGGCATTAACAGAATTAAAGTTTAAAAGACTGATTCGAACCACTTTTTTTATGGGAATGGATTTTTCAGGATCATCTTTTACAAAAATAAGGCGGTTTTCTGCCTTAAGCGTATCAGGCTCAACTTTTAATACTTTTGCTGCAACATCAAATAACTTCTTTTTGCAGTTTGAAGCTGCATTTTTAACGGCCTGACCACCAACAAAGGTTGATACCTGTGAGTAAGATCCAGGATCAGAGGATGTGGTCTCGGTATCAGCTGAAACAAGATGGATATCTTCTGGCAACAGTCCAAGTTCCTGTGCTGCAATCTGTACAACCATATTATCATTGCCCTGGCCATTATCCACCACACCTGTCATAACAGTTGCTTCACCATCTTCATTGAATTTTATAAAGCTTTGGGAGCCGCCTCTGATACCCATGGGAAATCCTGTCTGAACAGAATTGGTTCCAATGCCAATGCCATGAAATGGAGGCAGCTTGCCCCATTTTTCCTTGAAACCTGATTTTTCTACTGCCTTGTGAATAGTTTCATCCATGGCGCATGAACTGACAAGGGATTTAGTATTGGTATATTCTCCGGGCTGCCTTGAGTTTCTTAATCTCATCTCCACAGGATCAATACCAATATGTTCTGCAATCATGTCCAGCTGAGTGTCAAGACCGCATGCAAAACCACGTCCGTGAATTCTTATCATTCCACGGATGGGTTTGTTGGTATATACTCTGTAGCCGTTGTAGCGGACACTTTTTATTCTATATGCCTGTTCCATGGAAAGAAAGGGAACCGTTGTGGCAATGGGGCCTGTGGAAGAGTAAGCACCACCATCCATATAGCAGGTGGTTTCCCTTGCAAGGACTCTTCCCTCTTTATCCACCCCTGTTTTATGGGTGGTGATCATGGCATGTCCCTGGCGTGTGCCAATGGTATTTTCTTCCCTTGTAAATATAATTTTCACAGGGGCATTGGTTTTTTTTGCAAGCAGGGCACAGATATAATCAGCAGGGCATATTTCAGATCTTCCACCAAAGGCACCGCCAATTGCGATTTTTTTGATTTTTACCTTATGAAGGGGGAGTTTAAAAGAGTTGGAAAGTGGTTTGGATTTCATATGGGGTCCGCCATTGGGACACCACACTTCAAGGCACTCATCTTCATCAAATCTTGCAACTACAGCATAGGGTTCTGCCTGAAAATATGACTCTTCGGGAGCCACAAAAGTATCTTCTCTTATGTAATAAGATTTTTCAAAGTTTTCATCCACTTCACCGGTTTCAATGTTGACATGGATATTGATATTATTTGGGAAATCTTCATGGATTAACTCGGTGTCTGATGCCATGGCATCCATTGGTTCAAAAACAGCAGGCAATATCTCGTATTCCACTTCAATGAGATCAAGAGCTTTGAGCGCAGTGTCTTCATCAACAGCAGCAACACCAGCTACTTCATCTCCTATATATCTTGCCTTATCAGTCTGGATAAACTGCTGATCACGGGTATAACCGAAAACTCCCCATTTTACGCCTTCAGTGTCTTTGCCGGTAACAACAGCTTTTACACCTGGAAGAGCCAGGGCTTTAGAAGTATCAATATTAAGAATGCGGGCATGGGCATAGGGACTTCTTTTGATTTTTCCCACAAGCATGCCATGGAGCTTTATGTCAGCTGAAAATCTTACTTTCCCCATGACCTTGGCTCTGGAGTCAACCCTGGGCATTCTTTTTCCTATGATATTGTAATCAGACATATTATACTCCTTTGTTTTGCTGACTTGTCTTACAATCAGGGCAGGATTTTTCCGGGTTTTTAGCATGGGCAACAGCTTCAACTATTTTTGAATAACCTGTACATCTGCATATATTGCCGGAAAGTGCTTTGCGGACAGTTTTTTCATCGGGATTTAAGGTTCCATTGAGCAGAGCGTCGGCAGACATGAGCATGCCTGGAGTGCAGAATCCACACTGGACAGCACCATGATCAATAAAAGACTGCTGGAGATCTGACAATTCATCGCCCGCTGCAAGTCCTTCCACGGTTTTGATCTTTGTATCCTGTGCCTCAAGGGCAAGGGTCAGGCATGACCTTACAGGTTTGCCATCCATTTGAATTGTGCATGACCCGCAGATGCCTTCACTACAGCTTTCCTTTGAACCTGTTAGATCGAGTTCATCGCGCAGTACTTCGAGAAGGGTGTCATTGGGCTGTACCAGGAGTTCCTGGTCTTTCCCATTTATATTTAAGGTGATTTGCAGTTTTTCCATTGTTAACCTCAATTTATTAGTTTTGACTCAAGTTTATGACTTAAGCCTGGATATTTGTCATAAATTTTTATATAATCTGTTCCAGTTTTTTTAGTTTGTTCAGCCAATCTGTTCCAGGAGGGTTACCTTCCGGTCGCTTGGTTGGAACCTGCAACAGGTTCTAAGATTCGCTCCACTGACCGCCAAAAACTCGCTGCGCTCAAACAATTTGGCGGTTTAACCGTTCTGTTCATCAAGAATCTGTAAGCAAAACCCAAATGCGCCCGCAAGGCAACCCTCCTTCCACTGGAGACTGTAGCAAATATTAACGTGTTCTTAGCTGAAATATACCGGCACTCTGTGGACAATTTAAAATCTGTGGTAAGAGCAATCATTAACATGTTCCATTTAGTGCCTGTAAAACCATCTCTTCAACCATGGAGCATCTGTATTCAAGGGTGGAACCGACATTGTGTACTGCAAATGTGGCAGCACTGTCCATGGCAGCAACAGCAGCATCTTTAAAAGCATCTACGTCATCTGTTTTTTTGCCTGTTAATTTAGATGCAGCATTTACAAGCAAAAGGGGAGATCTGCCCATGGCCCCAACAACTATACGTGCCTCTTCAATTTTGCCTGCATCATCACCTTGCTCTGTAGTTTTAACAAGCACCCCTGCACAAACTATTGGATAGTCAATGGCAGAGCGATAGGCAAGGCGTTTATAGGCACTCTTACCTTCTGTTTTTGGTATGCTGATTTCAGTCAAAAGCTCCTGGGATTCCATTGCAAAGGGCATGATCCCGTCGGTGGTGTAAAAGTCGGATAGTTCAACTTCTCTTTCAGAACCTTTACTTGCAAGGGTAACGCTTGCACCAAGAGCCATTAATGCTGTAGCACCGTCTGACTGACAGGTGGAATTGCATCTGTCAGCCTCTTCACGGGCATAACAGATTTTACCGCCGGCTTTATGACATGCCTGATGGCCTGAACGGTAAAAATCTGACTGGTTATAGTGGTGGCATCTGTTATCCTGGAGGATATTACCACCGATGGTGCCTGCATAATGCTGGATGGATACAGCTCCAATTGTTTCACACGCCTGGAACAGTGCACAGGTATCTTTTTGAATGATTTTGGAGGCAATAATGTCTGCAATTGGCGTTCTGGCACCGATTTTAATATAATCAGGCTCTTCTTTAATATACGAGAGTGAATCCAAAGCTTTAAGGCTTATGATATACTTTGGTGCAAGCAGCCCTTTTTTCATTCTCACAAGAAGGTCAGTACCACCTGCAAGGATTTTTGCATCATCCTTATGCTCTTCCAGCATATCAAGCATCTCATCAAGATTTTGCGGGTTTAAATAATTAAATCCTGGTAATCGCACTATTTTATCTCCTTTATATGAGTTCTTTAAAATCTAAAGAGTCTCTTTTGTCTTTTATTATCAATAAGCAAGACTGCACGTACCCTAAAGGGCAGAAACTGACAGCTATTCTCCTTTTTTTTCTTTTAAAGCAGCCAATACCTTTTCAGGAGTAATGGGAAGATCCTTGATTCTGACACCAACAGCATCATAGACAGCATTTGCAACTGCAGGAGCTGTTGGAACACAACCTGGTTCTCCTATGCCCTTGGCACCGAATGGACCATCTTTATCAATGGTTTCAATAACAGGGGCTTTGATTTTTACAGCATCTTTAGCTGTAAAGAGTTTATAATCCCTGAAATTGGCATTCATATTTTTTCCATCTTTGTGCATCACTTCTTCTGTCAGTGCATAACCAAGCCCCATGACCACACCGCCATATACCTGGCCCTCAAGGAGCAGAGGATTTATGGCACGTCCAACATCATGGGCTGCAACATATTCAAGGACTTCTACCTTGCCTGTCTCTTCATCTACCTTTACTTTTACTCCATGTGCACCAAAGGAGTATGTCATTGACATGTTTCCTTTAAGTTCCTTGCCCATGTTACGATTATCAGGATCATAAAAATTTTCTGCCATGAGCATGGTGCCATTGGGTGAAAAATGGGCTTTTCTCAAGAGTTTTCCAATGGGTATGCTTTTTTCAGGGTCACCCGGCAAAAATACATTTCTGTCTTTGAATTCAAGCTCTTTAGCAGGTGCATCCAGGATTTTAGATGCAAATTCCTGAATTTTTTTCTTAACTTTTTTGGCAGCACCAAGGGCTGCATTACCTGCAACAAAGGTACTGCGGCTTGCATGGGCACCAACATCCCAGGGGCATACATCACTATCTGAATGCACAACATTGATGTCTTCAGCAAGAAGCCCTAACTCTTCGGCCACTATCTGGGCAGTAATATTGTCAAGTCCCTGTCCCATGTCTGTACCGCCGGTGAAAATATCCACCTTGCCGTAGTCATCCATTTTTAAAATAGCACCACACCCGTCAGAACCGTAAATCCTTGCGCCGCCTCCCACATGAATTAAGGAAGCAATACCTGTCCCAACCCCTTTTTCATTGTTATTGTCAAACTTGAGTTCTTTTTTAACGGCATCAATACACTCCTCAAGGCCGCATGAGGTTATTTTCAGACCCTGGGGTGTTTCATCCCCACTCTGGTTTTTGTTGATTTTTCTGAATTCAATACGATCAATGCCTGCCTTTTCCGCCAGCATGTCCATGCTGCTTTCAATGGCAAATGTGGCCTGGGGGTTTCCATAACCTCTCATGGCCTGGGAATAGGTGTTGTTTGTATAGACACATTTTGCATTGTATTTTACATTTTCAACTCTGTAAAGAGAGCTGATGGGCATCAACATGACAGAAGGTGTGGTAGCTCCCCAGGAAGTATGTGCACCATTATCAAGCACCATTTTCATATCCCTGAATGTGAGTTTACCGTTTTTGTCACACCCTTGTTTTATATAGATAACAGTAGGCTGCCTTGTGGATGTTGCAGTGAATTCTTCCACACGGTCAAAAACAATCTTTACAGGTTTTTTGCATTTGTGTGCCAGAAGTATTGATATATGTTCATAGGCATAGGTATCAAGTTTACTTCCAAAACCACCTCCGATAATTGGTTTTATAACTCTGACCCGTTTGTTTTCAAGACCCATGGCTTTTAAGGATTCAAGAAAATCTTTTTGAGCCAGGGAGGGAATCTGTGTGTTAGTGTGTATGGTAAGATTATCAGAGGCATCAAAAAGAGCAATGGCACCACTTGTTCCCATGCAGCAATGGGTCACCCATGTTGTAGTAAATCTATCTTCCACAACAAAATCTGACTCTTTTTCTGCTTTTTCCACATCACCGTAATGAATGTTCCAGGGCATTTTAAGTACATTTGATTTAAGGTGTGCATGGACCAGAGGGGAATCTTTTTCCATGGCTTTTTCAGGATCAAAAATTCCTTTAAGCTCTTCATATTCGATTTCAATAAGATCCAGGGCTTTTTTGGCAATATCAAGACTTGTGGCTGCCACAGCAGCGACCTCATCTCTAAAAGAACTTACCCTGTCTTTTTTAATGGGTGGATTGTCCTTGATAAAGCCCATTTTCATTTTTTTTGGAATATCTTCGCCTGTGAGAACTGCATGAACTCCGTCCAGGGCTTTTGCTTTTGAGGTGTCAATTTTAATAATATTTGCATTGGCAAATTTAGAGTATAAAATTTTTCCATACAGCATTCCAGGTAGTTTGATGTCCTGGATGTATTCAGCTCTTCCCATGGCTTTCTGGGCTGCATCCAATTTGGGGATTGGTTTTCCAACCACACTTAATTCTCTGTTCTGGTTATCCATTTTCTCCTCCCTTATTTTCTACAGCAAGCTCTTTGGCAGCTTCTACTGATTCAAAAATCTGTATGTATCCCGTACATCTGCATATATTGCCGGCAAGGGCATGTTTTATCTCTTCACGGTCGGCATCGGGGTTTTCATCCAATAAAGCTTTGGAAGACATTATCATTCCAGGAGAGCAGAACCCGCATTGTATGCCGCCATTATCCACAAAAGACTGCTG
This sequence comes from uncultured Desulfobacula sp., assembly GCA_964646305.1. GTDB lineage: Bacteria > Desulfobacterota > Desulfobacteria > Desulfobacterales > Desulfobacteraceae > Desulfobacula. The sequence goes on from CAZYDL010000125.1 coordinate 6,516, forward strand.
CAGCGGATGTAAAGTTCCATCTGTTGATGCAAGACCTTCAATGGTTTCAACAATTGTATCATCTATATCAATTGCAAGATAAAGACAGGAATTTACAGCAAGTTTATCAACAATGACAGTACATGCACCGCATTCGCCATTGCCACATCCTTCTTTTGTTCCAATCAGTCCCATCTCTTCGCGTAAAAGATGTGACAGGGTCCAGTGATCTTTAATCTCGTAAGAGATTCTATCACCATTTAATATAAAAGCTATTTTTGTTGTCATGGTTTTATTTCTCCTCAAGACTGTTTTTTATAATATCAAGACATTTAAGACCCATCCTTCTTACCTGGACTCTTATCATCTCTTTTCTGTGCCAGGCTTTACCCCTGACGCTGTCCCTAACCTTTGATTCATCAGCAGCAAGGTGCCCTGCCTTGATAAGAATCTCTTTATTAATTTTCTGTCCCACAAGGGATTTTTCTGCTTCAAAGGCTCTCATGGGAGTGGGAGCTGCAACTCCAAGGACAATTCTTGCTTTGGTACAGGTCTCAAGATCATCATCAAGGGTCAGCAAAACTCCAATTCCAATAAGGGGCAGTTCCATGGCAGCTCTTCTGCCAAATTTAATATATGCACTTCCCACATTGGCATCCTGTGGCGGAATAGTTATTTTTTTAAGGATTTCACCCGGCTTTAAAACAGTTACATAGGGTTTGACAAAAAGGTCTTTGACCTCAACAGACCTCTCACCGTCAGGGCCATGCAAAAGAGCCACTCCATCAAGGGCAATCAAAGGTATTGCACCATCTGCCGATGGTACTGCATTCATGAGGTTCCCGCCAATTGTGCCCACATTTCTAACCTGCAGGGAACCAATATTGGAAACAGCATCATAAATAATTGGGTATTCATTTTGAATCATTAAAGATTTTTCAAGAGTAGCATGGGTGACCAGAGCTCCAATGGAAAGCTCTTTTGTTGCTTCATTTTTATGAAGTTCACTTAATTCTTTAATTTTTTTCAGAGAAATCAGAAAGTCCGGCTCCATCCATCCTTCTTTAACCTTGACAATTACATCTGTTCCCCCTGCAACAAATTTTGAAGTTTCAGAATGCTGGCCATAAAATGAGATAGCTTCTTCAATATTTGTTGGGGACAGGTACTTAAATTCCTTCATTTTTTCATCCTTTATTTTATAAAAGTCTTTTCAAACATAATTTGTAACTTTCATTTCTGGCTGTGGTCAGTGACCATTGCATTACGCTTGTGGCGGTTAATCTCTATTATCAAAAATACGCTGGGATTTACCTGCGACTCTGGGCAGTTGACCATATTCACAGATTTCAACATCACAGCTTACCATTATCTTAGTTTTTACATTTCTCTTTATTGTATTTATAATATTTTGAGCATTATTTAAAGAAAATCCATCTTTTATTTCCGATTTAATTGTCATATAGTCCTTGCCGTCATCTTTTCTTTCAAGATAGAGCTGGTATTCACTTCCCACTTCATCAATACTGGACAATACCTCATCAATCTGACCGGGATAAATATTAACTCCGCGTAAAATAATCATGTCATCAGAACGACCCATGATTTTATCATGCATGGGAAGAATATTGCCGCAGGAACATTGTTTGGTGATTTTTCTAGTCAAATCCCTTGTTCTGTAGCGTATCAAGGGGGCAGCCTCCTTGGAAAGTGTTGTTACAACCATTTCACCAATTTCTCCATCTTTGACAGGTTCAAGGGTTTCAGGATTTAAAATTTCAAGAATATATTGATCTGCCCAATAATGAATTCCTTCATGTTTATGACAGTCAAGTCCTGTACCAGGGCCGTAAAGTTCTGTCATGCCAACAATATCAAACATATCTTCAAGCCCGAGAAGTTCTTTGATTTTTATGCGCATGGCAGTTGAGCACCTTTCTGAACCAAGGATGATTTTTTTAAGATTAATTTTATCTTTGATTTCACGTTTATTCACCTCTTCTGCCATGAGCAGAGCCATGGAGGCAGTGCAGCAGAAAACAGTAGGCTGGAGATCAACAAGGAACTGGCATTGCATATCAATATTACCCGGGCCCACAGGGATTGCCATGGCGCCAAGTTTTTCACAGCCAAGCTGAAAACCCATGCCTGCTGTCCAGACGCCATACCCAACTGCTATCTGCACTCGATCTTCCCTTGTTAACCCTGCCATTTCATAGCATCTTGCAAACATGTCAAACCAGACATCCAGATCCGTTTGTGTATAGCAGAGAACTTTTCTTTTTCCTGTTGTGCCGGAAGATGCATGGATGCGGACAACATCTTTTTCAGGCACAGATAATAAGGGCAGGGGATATCCTTCTTTAAGATCTTTTCCTGTTGTAAAGGAAAGCTTGGAAAGGTCATCAAGGGATCTTATATCCTCTGGCTTAACACCTGCATTATCAAACTGTGCTTTATAAAATTTTGATCCATTATAAGCATGATTAACAGTCCATTTAAGCCCTTCAAGCTGATGGATCAAGAGCTGTTTCGTATTTTTTACCTGCGGCATAAAGCTTTTTGTCATATTGAACTCCCTTTTAAACTTTCACGAAGTTTTTGTGTTGCTTCAAGATCAAGTTTTAAAGTATCAGGAGCTATAACAACGCCATAATCTGTTTTTGCTTTTTCAATACTGACATATTCATATTGAACATCACGTTCCACTGCTTTCAGGTCTCGTTCGAAAGGGTTTCCATATCCACCTCCGCCTGCACTGACAAATGAGATCCGATCGCCTGGATCACAAAAGGTAAGGGTGCTTGGATCAGCATTTTCTCCATTTTTTAAATATTGGGCCAATGCTCCGTCTTTGCCGCCAAATATGCCTTCAGGAGGATAAATATAACGTCCTGCCTGCACTGCAATGGAAGTTGTTCCAACAAGATTGTCATCGTCTTTCGGAGAACTTATAATCATCTGTCTGCCAATGCCGCCACGCTGTTTTCCAGGGCCTCCTGAGTCTTGAATCAGGCTTCTTGATTCAATAATCATTGTTGTATCACTCTCAAGAATTTCAACAGGTGTGTTGGCACCGTTGGCAGGAAAAATTGCACAATGATGGCCATCAAATCTTGAAGAAGCTCCCATGCCTCCGCCGCGGATAATCATTGTGTGCCAGGGCGTGCCATTTGCAAAGGAGCCATGA
>CAZYDL010000126.1:0-9637 GCA_964646305.1 uncultured Desulfobacula sp.
AGAGAAAAAAGCGAAACCAGAAGGAAAAAAGACTCGAGAAATTATTTCCGATGGGACTGATGGTCCTGTGGTGGAAAAGATTAAAAGACAAACAGCGCCTGTTGCACAAGACCTTGAGGTTGAAAAAACAGATAGCGATGAAAATTTAGACAGCAATGAGAAAAAAGATAAGGAGTAAAACAAAATGGCGCAAATTTCCGCAGCAATGGTAAAAGAGCTTCGCGAGGCAACAGGTTCAGGAATAATGGACTGTAAAAATGCCCTTAAAGAAGCAGATGGTGATATGCAAAACTCAATTGATTTTTTGAGGAAAAAAGGCCTGGCAAAGGCTGCCAAAAGAGCTGGACGTTCAACTTCTGAAGGCGTTATTTATCCTTATATTCATACAGGTGCTAAACTTGGCGTTCTTGTGGAGATTAATTGTGAATCTGATTTTGTTGCAAAAACAGATGGTTTTTTAGAGTTTGCAAAGAATATTGCAATGCATATTGCTGCAGCAAATCCAACAGGTTTGATTCCCGAGGATATAGATCCTTCATTAATTGAAAAAGAAAAAGAGATTTTCAAAGCTCAGATGCTTGAGCAGGGCAAACCTGAAAAAATGATTGATAAAATTGTTGAAGGGAAAGTGGCAAAATTCTACAAAGAGATTTGCTTGATGAGTCAGCAATATGTAAAAGATCCACAAAAAACCATTGACGATGTTTTAAAAGAGACAATTGGTGTTATTGGTGAAAATATTCAGATAAAAAGATTTACACGTTTCCAGATAGGAGAATAAAATCTTGAGCAAAGAGCCGGAATTTGAACGGGTTTTAATTAAGCTTAGCGGAGAAGCTCTGATGGGAAATCAGGGCTTTGGCATTACCCCTGAAATGATCAATTATGTTGCAAATGAAATTTTAAGCGTTTTTAATTTAAAGGTTGAAATTTCCATTGTTGTTGGCGGTGGTAACATATTCAGAGGTATTGCAGGCAGTTCTGCCGGCATGGACAGGACTTCTGCAGATAATATGGGTATGCTGGCAACCGTTATAAACTGTCTGGCTCTTTGTGATGCCCTTGAAAAACTTGATATCCCTACAAGGGTTCAGTCTGCCATTCCCATGGCAAGAATTGCAGAACCTTTTATAAGAAGGAAAGCAGTACGTCATCTTGAAAAGGGAAGAGTTGTTATTTTTGCTGCCGGTACAGGCAATCCATATTTTACAACAGATACAGCAGCTGTCCTGCGGGCAAATGAAATGAGAGCCCAGATTCTGTTTAAAGCTACTCAGGTTGATGGTGTCTATGATAAAGATCCATTGGTTCATGATGATGCTGTGATGTTTGATGAACTCTCTTATATGAGAATTATTGAAAAGCAGCTTCATGTAATGGACATGACCGCTATCTCCCTTGCAATGGAACAGGATCTGCCTGTTCAGGTTTTTGACCTTCATAAAAAAGGTAATATTTATAAGGCTGTAACAGGGCAGGAGGGTATAGGCACCAGGATTTACAATAAATAGTATTTGGTTTAAGGATGGACTATTATGATGAATGAAGTGCTTGAAGAGACAACAGATAGAATGGGTAAATCCCAGAAGGCTTTTGAAAATGAAATGGCAAAAGTCCGTACAGGCAGGGCATCCACAGCCTTAATTGATGGTGTTAAAGTTGATTATTATGGGACTTTGACACCTTTATCACAAATGGCAACTGTTTCCATACCTGAAAGCAGACTTATTACCATTAAACCCTGGGATGTAAGCGTAATAGGCCAGGTTGAAAAAGCAATTTTAAAGGCAAATATAGGGCTTACACCTTCCAATGATGGTAAATTAATCAGAATATCCATACCGCCTTTGACAGAAGAGAGAAGAAAAGAGATTGTAAAGACCATAGCTAAAACATGTGAAGACTATAAAGTAGCTGTTAGAAATATAAGGCGGGATTCCAATGAGATGTTAAAAGACCTTCAAAAGGATGGAGATATTTCAGAAGATGACAGTTTTAAAGCTCAAAAACAGGTTCAGGATTCCACTGATACTTTTATAAAAAAGTTAGATGAGATCTTTGTTGATAAAGAAAAGGAAATTCTTGAAGTCTGACTTGCAACAGGATATGAACCTTGACCCTGAATTATTGCCAAGCCATGTCGGTATTATCATGGATGGCAATGGCAGATGGGCAAAAAAAAAATTAATGAACCGTATCACAGGGCATGAACATGGCTCGAATACGGTTCGTTCCATTGTGACTCTGGCAAGGAAACTTGGAATAAAAGTTCTTACTTTATACGCATTTTCCACGGAAAACTGGGAAAGGCCAAAACATGAAGTAAAAGCATTAATGATGCTTTTAAAAAAATATATTATATCCCAGAGATCTGAATTATCCAAAAACAATATTCGTCTTAATATCATTGGTCAAAAGCACAGACTTCCCCTTGATGTTCAAAAAGAGATTGACACTACAATTGCTTTGACAAAAGAGGGTGACAAAATGGTTTTGAACCTTGCATTGAGTTATGGCGCAAGGGAAGAGATTACTGCGGCAGTTCAAAATATTGCTCAAAAGATAGAATCAAAAGAGTTATCTTCCAAAGATATTACCCAGGATTTGATTTCTGATCATTTATATACCAGATCCATGCCTGATCCAGATTTAATTATCCGCACAAGCGGTGAATACCGCTTAAGTAATTTTTTATTGTGGCAGGCTGCATATTCTGAAATTTATATCAGCAACACTTTATGGCCTGATTTTTCCAAAGAAGAATTTATTGAAATATTAAAAAATTTCCAAAAAAGGGACCGAAGATTCGGTAAAGTGTAATGCAGCACCTCTATAGATGGATAACAGCACTAATACTTATTCCTCTCATTTTATGGGTACTCATAAAAGGCAGCACCCTGATGGTTGCAGTTCTTGTCTCCATTGTTGCTTTATTTGCCATGGGTGAATATCTAAGAATTATATTTCACAATGATGAAGCACCAATTTCCAATACAATAAAAATTATCTCCTATACTGTTTCAATGTCATTGATTATATGTGCATCCCTTGCATCCTGGAAAATTGAGTTTTTAATTCTGACTTTAAATCTTATTGCCTTATCTATTTTTGTTTTATCAAAATTTGCCGATAATAAAGAGGTTTTTTCTATTATTTCAAAGCAGATTTTAGGAATTATTTATATTCCTGTATCCTTATCCCTGTTGATCTTCATGAAAAACCTTGAGATGGGAACGTTCTGGATTCTCTGGTTGCTCATTGTCATTTTTTCCAATGATACCGGTGCATTTTATGGAGGAAAATTTTTTGGTAAAAACGCTCTTGCTCCAAATATCAGTCCCAATAAAACCATTGAAGGATCTTTGGGTGGTATAATAACTTCCACAATTTTTGGATTTATTTTCAGTGTAATCTTTTTCAAAGATTTTTCTTTAGCATTTTGCATGGTACCGGCTTCAATAATACTCACCATTGCAGGGCAGATGGGTGATCTGTTTGAATCTGCCATGAAAAGGGCTTCTGGCATTAAAGATTCAGGTTCAATTCTTCCCGGCCATGGCGGCATGCTTGATAGAATAGATGGATTGCTTCCTGCCATTCCTGTTTTATATATTTATTTGGTGTTTGTGTTGTGAAAAACCTGTCAATTCTCGGCTCAACCGGCTCCATCGGCACAAGTGCACTGGATATTGTCAGGATGCATCCTGAACGGTTTAAAATAACAGCATTAACAGCTGCAAGAAACATGGTTCTTCTTGCCCGCCAGATTGAAGAATTTAATCCTGGACTCATTGCAGTTCTTGATAAAGAGAAAGCTTTTGAGCTGTCAAAAATTTTACAAGGTAATAATAAGCCTGAGATTGTTTTTGGAGAAGCAGGATTTATTGAGGCAGCTTCATATAAAAATAGCAATATTGTTCTGCTTGCCATGGTTGGAGCAGCAGGCCTTAAACCTGCCCTTGCTGCCATTGAGGCAAAAAAACATATTGCCCTTGCCAACAAGGAAACCCTGGTAATGGCAGGTGAAATTGTCATGGCAAGAGCAAAGGCAAATCAAGTTTCTATCCTGCCCGTTGACAGTGAGCACAGTGCAATTTTTCAATGCCTTATGGGTAATCAGCAAAAAGATTTAAAAACAATATTTTTAACTGCATCGGGTGGCCCTTTCAGGAAAAAAGCTTTTAATACTTTTAAGGACATCACCCTAAAAGATGCCTTAAATCATCCAACCTGGAATATGGGAAATAAAATCACCATAGATTCAGCCACAATGATGAATAAAGGCCTTGAAATTATTGAAGCTGTTCATCTTTTTGATGTCAGCCATGAAAAAATTGAAGTGCTGATCCATCCCCAGAGTATTGTGCATTCAATGGTGGGTTATAAAGACGGCAGTGTTATGGCACAGATGGGGCAGCCTGATATGAAGGGCGCCATATCCTATGCATTATCAGAGCCGGACAGGCTTGATCTTCAAATGGATTTTCCTGCGTTTGCAGATATTGGTTCTCTTACTTTTGAAAAACCAGACATAAAAAAATTTCCTTCTATTGAACTGGCATTTCAAGCATGCAGACAAAAAGGCACCATGCCTGCTGTCATGAATGCTGCCAATGAAGTGGCTGTTGAAGCATTCTTGGAAAAACGCATTAATTTTCTGGATATTTTTAAACTTATTTCTAAGACAATGGAAGTTCATACTTGCATTGACAATCCAGATCTTTTGAGTATTATTAAAGCAGATATATGGGCACGGGAACAAGCCACATCCCAAATATAAATAAACAAATAAGGTTTTTATGGGTCATTCAGCAATAGCATTTATAGTAGTAATAGGTATCCTGGTTTTTATACATGAACTGGGTCATTTTCTTGCAGCAAGATTATGTGGTGTGGGAGTAAATGTATTCTCCCTTGGATTTGGTACAAAAATAATAAAAAAAAGATATGGCCGCACTGAATACTGCATTTCTGCCATACCCCTTGGCGGTTATGTTAAAATGGTGGGAGAAGAGTCGGGAGAAACCATAGCTCCTGCAGATGAAAAATATTCATTTACCCATAAATCTTTATTAAAAAAGAGTATTATTGTTGCAGCCGGTCCTGCTTTTAATTTTTTACTGGCAATTTTTATTTTTTATATTCTTTATCAGTTTTCAGGTCTTTATATGGCACAACCTGTTGTGGGAAAAGTCCTGGATGATACACCTGCTGCAGGTGCCGGGATTAAGCCCGGCGATATAATAAAAGAAATTAATACTGAAGAGATAGAATCCTTTGAAGATATTGCAAGGATTATCACCACAGGAAAAGGTGAAAAACTTGAAATGGTTGTACAGCGTGGTTCAAAATATCTTGGAATTGTGATTGTTCCCGTTGCCAAACCCGGTAAAAATGTTTTTGGTGAAGATATAGAAAAATATGTAATAGGTATAGTTGGCAACGGTGAAGCTTTTCATAGAAATTTAAACCCGTTTGAAGCTTTTGGGCACTCCATTAAAGATACCTGGGGACTGATAAAACTCACCATACTCTCTGTGGGTAAAATGATCAGCGGAAGTGTATCAGCAGATAACCTGGGAGGGCCTTTAATGATTGCCCAGATGGCAGGTGAACAGGCAAAAGCAGGAGTGATGAATTTTGTATGGTTTATTGCCTTATTATCTGTCAACCTTGGGATTATTAATCTTTTTCCTATTCCTGTCTTAGATGGAGGTCATCTCCTGTTTTTTGGCATAGAAGCCGTCACAGGCAAATCAGTCAGTGAAAAACTGCGTGGAAAATTAATGCAATTTGGTGCTGCAATGCTTGTAATGTTAATGGTTTTTGTTTTTTATAATGATATAGTAAGAATGGTTAATGGTGGATAATATGATTTGTGGTATTGAGATTGCTCTTAAAAAAGAGCTCAAGGATGCCCAGGGCATTGGACTTCAAAAAAAGGCAGACTCTTATTTTGGTATTAAGATTCAAGATGCACGATGTATAGACATTGTTACCATTGAATCAGACCTTGACCTGCAGCAGCTTGAAATGATTAAAGATGAAATCTTTACCAACCCTGTGACCCAGGTTTCAAGCTTAAAACCTCTTGATATTGAATTTGACTGGTGTATCTGGATAGGTTTTCGACCTGGAGTGAAAGATAATGCAGGGGCCACGGCAAAAGAGGCAGTCCAGGATCATCTTAAAAAAACCTTTGGGCCTGATGACGGCATCTATACATCTAAACGATATTGTCTTACTGCCAAGGGATTAAATCGTGGAGATGTGGAAAAGCTTGCATCTGAACTTTTGTCCAACTCCATTATTCAGCAGTTTAAAGTTTTTCATATTGATGAATGGGATAAGCATACAGGAGCCAATGTTAAACCTGCCAAAGTTATCCTTGATCACACTCCAACCTGTGAAGTTATCAGCATTGGTTCAAATGCAGGTCTTGCAGATATATCAGATCAAAGAAATCTTGCTTTAAATATTTTGGATATTCCAGTAATCAGAGAGTATTTTCTGGATTCAAAGGTGTTGGAATCAAGAAAAGAGGTTGGCCTTAAAGAGCCCACTGATCTGGAACTTGAATATATTTCCCAGGCAAGAAGTGATCACTGCAATCATAATACTTTCCAGGGAACTTTCAGGTATCAGGATGCAGATACAAAGGATGAAGTCCTTGAGAAGAATCTTTTTAATACCTATATAAAAGAGCCAACTTTAAAATTAAAAGAACAAAAAAAATGGGTTGTTTCTGTTTTGTGGGACAATGCCGGTGTTGGCAAATTTGATGATGAAAACAATTATGTAGTCACAGGAGAGACCCATAATTCCCCATCCAATATGGAAGCCTATGGCGGTGCAATAACAGGTATTGTTGGAGTTTACCGCGATCCCATGGGAACAGGGCTTGGATCAAAGCTTTTCATGGGAAGTTTTGGATATTGTGTGGGTGATATCAACTATGACGGTCCTCTTCGGCCTCCACTACACCCAAGACGGCTTCTTGACGGCGTAATAGAAGGAGTCAAGGATGGCGGCAATAAAAGTGGTGTTCCCACAACCTTTGGTCAGACCCTGTTTAACACAAACTATATGGGTAAAAGCCTTGTCTTTGTGACTGCCCTTGGCATTATGCCAAATCAGATTAAGGGAAAACCAAGTCATAAAAAGAAAACAACTCCGGGCGATCTAATTATCATGAGCGGTGGAAGGGTCGGTAAAGATGGAATACACGGGGTAACAGCATCTTCGGAAAGTTATTCAGAAAATACTCCGGCAGGTCACGTCCAGATTGGTGATCCCTATACCCAGAAAAAAATGCATGATTTTCTTTTAATCTGCCGGGATGAAGATTTAATGCCCTTTATCACTGATAATGGGGGAGGGGGGTTGAGTTCATCCATTGGTGAATCTGCCATGATATCAAATGGCTGTGTAGTGTGGCTGGATAAGGTGCCTTTAAAATATGAAGGCCTTGATATGTGGGAGATATGGATTTCAGAATCTCAAGAACGCATGACCATTGCTGTGAAACCAGAAGACCTTGACAGGTTCATGGATCTTTCAGCCGAGCATGAAGTTGAAAGCACGGTAATAGGCGAATATACCAATACAGGTAAGCTGCACATTAAATATAAAGATGAAACATGTGCCTATGTTGATATGGATCTTCTTGACAAGGGATTTCCCTCCTGGGAGTTTGATGCAATATGGTCTTCTCCTGAAACACGGGGTTTGACAGAACCTGTAATAAGTTCTCCAGCTGATTATAATAAACTGCTTCTTAAAATGCTTGAAAGACCAAATATTGCTTCTAAAGAGTGGATTATCCGTCAATATGACCATGAGGTCCAGGGCGGTTCTGTAATAAAGCCTTTAATCGGTGTTAATCATAATATTCCTTCTGATGCCTCGGTTACAAGGCCTGTCATTGATTCACAAAAAGGCCTTGCATTTTCCCAGAGCCTTTTGCCATGGTATTCGAAAATTGATGCCTATCACATGATGACATGTACCATTGATGAAGCTGTGAGAAGATTAATTGCCGTGGGCGGCAATTTCGATCATATTGGAGGCTTAGATAATTTTTGTTGGCCAAATATTCAATTTGATTCAAAAAACAATCCAGATGGCAGGTTTAAGGCAGCACAGCTTGTAAGGGCATGCAGAGCTTTAAAAGAAGGTTGTGAACAATATGAGATACCTCTGCTGTCTGGAAAAGACAGCATGTACGTTGATGGACATCTCCAAGGTGAATTTGGTGAAAGAGTGAAAATGTCAGCCATGGAAACCATTCAGTTTTCAGCAACATCTGTAATTGATGATGTATCCTTGTGTCTGACAATGGAGCCAAAAGTTTCCGGCGATCTTGTGTATGTTATCGGCACCACTGCCAATGAACTTGGTGCCTCGGAATATTATGACTTGTTTGATAAGACCGGGTTGAATGTTCCCCATGTGGATTTTGATACATTTAAAAACAGATATAAGATAATCCAGAGTGCCGTGGAAAACGAACTTCTGGCTTCCTGCCATGCCGTTGCAAGGGGAGGTCTTGGTGTGCATCTTTCCTATATGACAATGGCGGGTGGTCTGGGACTTGATATTGATTTGTCCAAGCTTCCAATGGATAAAAGCCGAGGTACTCTTTTAGATGAAACCATGCTCTATTCAGAATCTGCCGGCAGATTTATTGTTACAATAGCACCTGAAAATAAAACCCGGTTTGAAGAATTATTAAACACTGTTTCCTATGCCTGCATGGGCATGGCCACGGATAAACATGATCATCTGATCATTGCCGGTAATCATAAAAACATCCTGGTTGATCTTTCAATAAAAAATTTAGAACAAGCATTTAACAAAACCTTTGGAGATATGATATGAGTAAGGTTAACGCACTGATATTAACAGGTTTTGGCCTGAATTGCGATAATGAAACTGCCCATGTGTTTGAACTTGCAGGTGCAAAGCCCCATAAAATTCATATAAATAGATTGATTTCAGGAAAGGTCAATCTTGAGGATTTCCAGATTCTTGCACTTGGCGGCGGGTTTTCATGGGGAGATGATCATGGTGGCGGAGTTATTCAGGCCCTTAAAATGAAAAATCATTTTGGCAAAGAACTTTTAAATTTTGTGAATCAGGGTAAACTTGTCATCGGTATCTGTAATGGTTTCCAGGCTCTTGTCAATCTTGGACTTTTGCCCGGGCTTGATAATGATTATACAAAAAGATCTGTTGCAATAACCTATAATGACTGCGGTAATTTTCGCGATCAATGGGTACACCTTAAAGCAAATTCTAAAAGTCCCTGTGTATTTACACAAAATATTGATGTCGCAGATTTTCCCATCCGCCATGGAGAGGGCAAATTCATTGCAGATACAAATATAATTGATTCTCTTGCATCACAAAACCTGATTGTACTTCAATATGCAGATAAATCAGGTGAATCCGCCAAAGGAAAATTTCCTCTAAATCCAAATGGTTCTATAAAAGATATTGCAGGCATCTGTGATCCCACTGGAAGAGTTTTCGGTCTTATGCCGCACCCTGAAGCCTATAACCATTTTACCAACCACCCTGACTGGACCCGTAATGCCCAGATTTTAAAAAGAGAGGGTAAATCAATTGATCAGGA
>CAZYDL010000127.1:0-9622 GCA_964646305.1 uncultured Desulfobacula sp.
GTCCTTTGTAATATGATCCCAGAGCTCTTTTGGATCTGCTCCAGGCATTTCTGCCATTGCCGAGGTTCCAATGAAAACTGCAATAAAAAGAATAATAAAACCTGTGACTTTTTTACCATGTGCCATAATAACTCCCTTTTTAATAATAATTAATAAAAGTGATTACCTGCTGTTGTCACATAATTGCAAAATATTTAACTGCTGCTTTTAAAGGTAAGTCTGACTAAGATAAAAAAACTTACAAAATATAGTGGTTTTAATATTATTTTTTTATGTAAGCGCCTGATTAAAAAGTTATAATTTCAAAATTATTATTTTTGTATTCCATCATGGCAGGGTGCCCTGACATATCACCTAATAGTGTTAATCCTTGTGCCTCAGCATCTTTAAGGGTGCCAAGCTTATTGGAACATGCTTTACAAACTCCTTCTACTAAATCCTGATCAAGGGCTTTTTTCCATAATTTATTAAGCGGGTTTCCTGCTTTAATCAATTCAGGCAGCAGTTTGACACTTGCACCCTCCAGGATAATTTTAGGTGTATGGCCTTTTTCTTTCATATCAAGTGCGTTAAGCAGCACATGTATAAAGCACATTGGATCTCCATTAAATACAAACAATGCTATTTTTTTCATTTTTCCTCCGTAAAATTATATAAATTGTAGTGCTTTTTTTATATTAACCAACCGCCATGTGGCGGAGCTGGATATCCACCACACAACAAAGAATGAAAGAATCAAGACTGTTAGCTGTTCTTTCATATAAAATTTTATGCACTATTTTGTCTCTCTTTTTTTTGGGGAAGTAGAAAGGCAATTATTATTAAAATAACAGCTATCCCTCCTGCTATAACAATTCCCGGCATAGAGGGAAGCAGAGCTGTGAATTTAGCGTTACCCGTTGCTGCCACAGCTATTTTTCCTCCCAAATCAGTAAACAGGAAAGTGGTTTTTAATGATGCATATAATAAGGTAAAAACAAAAGCTCCCAACAGGCCGCCCAGAATAAAAACCCAAGCGTCTTTTCGCCCGGCACCTGCCGCTACTACACCTGTTCCAGGACAAAACCCGGCAATTGCCCAGCCTAATCCAAGTATGGCACCTCCAATAATAACGCCTGTATATGATGATTTTATGCTAAGGTTACCACTGCTGATAACACCGATATTGAGCAGAATAAACAATAGCAGGCTGCTAATGCCTATACCAAAAAGGATGGCTTTCATCAAGTGAAGATCTTTAAGGCGTAACATGTTGATGATGGTTTGGGGATTTGCTGCTCCGATCTTTTGTAATATAAAACCAAACAGCAGACCCAGAATAATTGCCATGAAAATATTCATTATGATTTTCCTCCTCTATACATAAAAATTGCCATGGGAACAGCTGCTGCAAACGCACCCATGGCAAACAGATAACCACTCAAAGAAGTCTGCATCATTCCGCTCATCATGTGGCCGCTCGTACAACCACCAGCCAGACGAGCACCAAACAGCGCCAGAAAACCTCCTGCAAATGCAGCCATATAGTGTTTGCCAGGTGAAGATCCATAATTGTCTATCCATACCTTTGGAGCCATTGATTTATTTTCTCTCCTATTGCCAGATTGCAGTCTGCTTGCAATAAATCCACCAGCAATCATGGCCAATACAAATATAAAGCTGTAATTAAAAGGATTTGCAATGTTTTTAGCATATTTGCCACCACTTTTGTTTAGATAGGCATTGGGGCTTGAATAGCCATTCTTGGCATTTTTGTCCTCCACAACAATTTGATCTGAAAAAAAATCCCAGATAATGCCATCAAAAATGACAAATTGGGTGGATACACCAATGGGTTTGACAAATGCCACAGTTAATAAAAATATGATACCAAGGGATATTCCACTTGATAACCAGCCCCATTGGCTTTGATAGATAAAATTTTTCATAAATATTCCTGTTGTTATTGTTTATATTGGGTACTTGTGTGTCATGATGTTACAATAGTGTCTCAGAATAATGGTCTTGATACGGAGAACTTTTACTGGTAATGCTTGGGTTTAGGAGCAGGCAAGTGTGGAATTGCCTTTTATTTTCAGTTTTTGCAAGAAAGAGGGGATAGACTTTGGATGCCCAGGTCCACACCCTCTTCTTTTAATGATCAGATTTTTATCTACAACTTATCTGTTAAAGCTTTGGCATATTGATGGCAGGCTTTAAGTCCTTCATCTGTCTCCATTGTATTATCTGTTATGCTTAATGCTCCAAGCTCTGACACATTCATTTTTAACACATACTGCATTGTGTCAAAAATCATGGGAGCTGCTTCTCCACTATGGGTGTGTGATCCAAATGCACCTCCAGCTTTACCGCTTAAATCAGCTTTTTGAGCCAGAAAGAGAAATTGTTTCATACCATTTGTCATGTCTTTATGATATGTAGGGCACCCAATAAGATAAGCATCAAAACCTGCTAAGTCCTTATCTTTTTTAAGAGTTGATATCTTTACCGATGTAGCTTCATTGCCAGACATCCTTATTCCCTCTGCCAGATAATCAGCCATTTTTTCAGTTGTTCCTGTTCTACTGGTGTAAGCGATCAAAATTTTTTTCATCTTTACCTCATTTTAAATACTATTAATTGTTTATTACAATCCTGCCAAACAATACAATTGTTTTGCATGTTGCATATTGCATGCCATAATAAATAATCAAAGCTTTGGTGAGGTGATTTGGTTTTAATCTCAAATTTATAATTGCTGGAAATTAATATTGAAACAGATTTTTTCCATCAGGGTTTTGTGTAACGCAATAGGTTTTTTAAGTGTATACAAGGTGTTTGGCAGATTTATAATTGTTGCCAATCATGCAATTTCAAGATTTATTTTCAAGGTTTTTTTTGATTGTTTCTTTTACTTTATCAGGAAGATGTGCACCAGTGTAATTGTTTTTACTTTCACTCTCCATTTTTGAAATGGCTTTGTGAATTAATTCCAGTTGATTTTTATATCTTAGACACAAATTACACATCATCAGGTGGAATTTAATTCCAAGTCTGATCCGCAATGGAAGTTTTTGATCCATGGAGCGGGATATTAAATGTGATACATCTTTGCATTTAAACATCCAGTGGTTCATCATTTTAATCTCTTATTTTAATCCAGTTGACTTCAATACAATATCTCATTAAAGAGCGTGCTCTGTGTAGAAGCACCCAGCAATTAGTCGCGCTGATATTTAAAACCTTACAGATTGCCTGGGTGGTTTCACCTTCCAGCTCTTTAAGAGCCAATGCCCGGGCTTGCTTTTTGGGAAGGTCCTTAAGACATTTTTTTACAATAGTAAGAAAAGATTTTTGTTCCAGCAATTTTTCAGGGTTGGAAGCCCATTGTGCAGGTCCTGTTTTCCATTTGCCACTGGCATCAAAATGATCATCCAGGGCGGTGGATTCTATATCAACATCGTCAAGGCGAGGTTCTCTGTATTTTTTTCGTATAAAGTCAATAATTTTATATTTTAGAATACTTGTTAACCAGGTTTTTTCTGATGATTGTCCCTTAAAGTTTTTTTTTGATTTTAATGCTCCCAGCAAAGTGTCCTGGACAAGGTCCTGGGCTGCTGCTTCATCTTGGATCCTGTAGAGTGCAAATGAATAAAGATAGTCACCGTATGTGTCCACCCAGGTGGATGGGTGACTTAATATGTTTTTTGCTGCAATGATGAACCCCGTCCTTTATTGTTATAATGTGAAAGAGTTGTAAAATCTGCATTAGTTTTTTCATATAAGTTATATGGTGTCAACTTGTTTTTCAGGCAATGTTTTCCCATAATCAGAAAAGAGAAATTTTGATAAAAAATTTGCATTTTAAAGACCTTTGCAATAGGGTAAGAAAGGAGTTTTATATATGTACATTTAAGGTATTTTCTAAGGAATTTAAGTATGAGTAAAACCAAAGATAATCTAAAAACAGCATTTGCAGGGGAATCCATGGCAAGGAGCAGATATATGTTTTTTGCCCAAATTGCCAGGAAAGAGGGGCTGCATTATATTGCAAAAATTTTTGAAGAGACTGCTGAAAATGAGATGTATCACGCCCTTGAAGAGTATAGACTGCTTTATGGAGAAAGCTCTACTGCTGTGAACCTTAAAGAGGCAATAAAAGCCGAAGGCTATGAAGCAGAGCAGATGTATCCAAAGTTTGCAGTTCAGGCAGAGGTTGAAGGAGATACAAAAGCATCTGTTTTGTTCAGCCAGATAGCAAAAATTGAAAAAACTCATTTGGAGAGGTTTAAAAGATTATTAGATCTTGTGGAAACTGACAGTGTATATAAAAGAGAAAAACCCATACGTTGGAAATGCAGTATCTGCGGCTATACCTATGAAGGTCATGAGCCTCCTCCAAGATGCCCCTATTGCAGGCATGCAAGTGAGTATTGTGAACCAGCCAACTTAGATGTTTAAGGGAAAAATCAATGGCAAAATATATTTGTGAAGTGTGTCAATTTATTTATGATGACAATGAAAACCCTTCCTGGGATACGCTGGCACATGACTGGCTTTGTCCTGTGTGCGGCTCACCCAAAAATTTTTTTAAAGAGATCCTGGAAAATAAATTTAAAGATGCAATTGATATCAAAAAAGAGAAAGAATCTTTTTCTGTAAATCAAGAAGCTCAAGATTTGCCTGACCTTAAAAAAACAATGTCTGAAACAGAGGACCATTTTTCTGATATCCATGAAATTGCAGAAAGGGGAAATATAATTTATGAACCCATGCGGACAAAACTTAAAACTATTTCATGGGATGATATATTGATCAAAGGAGCTCAGCTTGCAAAAATACCTTTAAATGCAGAAGATTCTGTTGATTCAAGGACGATAATTGGTCCAAATGCAGATATTCCTCTTATTATTGAATCACCTGTTTATATCGCCCACATGTCTTTTGGTGCTATTTCCAAAGAGGCTAAAACAGCACTGGCACAAGGCAGTGCAGCAGCGAGAACAGCAGTATGTTCAGGTGAGGGTGGAATTTTATCCCAGGAGTTTGAAAATGCCTATAAATACATATTTGAATATGTGCCCAATCTTTATAGTGTAAATAAAGAAAATTTAAAAAAAGTTGATGCCATTGAAATTAAAATAGGGCAGTCAGCCAAGCCTGGCATGGGAGGACATCTGCCCGGCAGCAAGGTCACACAGGAAATAGCTGATTTAAGAGGATTTAAAAAAGGCAATGATATAAAAAGCCCGTCTCATTTCCCAGGTATAAAAACTAAGGATGACTTAAAAGAAAAAGTTGAAGAGCTAAGAAATATATCCCAGGGCAGGCCTATTGGAATAAAGCTTGCCGCAGGACATATTGAAGCAGATCTTGAAGTTGCACTTTATGCACATCCTGATTTTATAACCCTTGACGGCAGAGCAGGATCCACAGGTTCTTCTCCCAAGTTTGTCAAGGCTGCCACATCCATACCAACCATATTTGCCCTGTACAGGGCTAAAAAATATCTATATGAAAATAATCACAGGGATGTAAGCCTTGTAATAACCGGTGGTTTGCGGGTGTCTTCTGATTTTGCAAAAGCTCTGGCGCTTGGTGCAGATGCCATTGCCATAGGAACTTCAGCTTTAATGGCAATTGGATGCCAGCAATATCGTGTCTGTGGTACAGGAAAATGCCCCATGGGGATAGCTACCCAGAATTCTGAATTAAGAAAAAGGTTTGATATAAACAAAGCTGCAAGACAACTTGAAAATTTTTTAACCATGTCCACCCGGGAGATTAAAGATTTTGCAAGGCTGACCGGTAATAACAATGTACATGACCTGAGCCTGTATGATCTTTGTACAACTAATTCTGAAATCTCTAATCACACAGGAATAGAACATGTGTGATATGCAATATCGTATCTAAAACCGGGTGATTTTCAATGTGTCTATTTTTAAAATATAGTATTCTCAACTATAATTTGGCATGAATTTTGTATTACAACTATTTAACAGGTAATAGACTTTTTATAAATAGTTGTACATTAAAAGGAGGAGAAAACAATGGCCCTAAATATTAAAACAATACTTTATGCTACTGATCTTTCGGAAAATGCCCGTTATGCCTTTGGATACGCCAATGACCTTGCCAGGAAATATGATGCCCAGCTTACTATTTTATATGTGGTTGAAAACATCAATGAGACTGTGGAAGTTCAGATTTCTGAGATGATTGGATATGAGAAATGGAGCAAAATTAAACAAGAGAAACAAAAAGATTTAATAAAACAAATCAGGAGTAAAGTGGAAGATTTCTGCCATGAAATGGATGCAGAACATGATTCATGCCGTCTGGTAATCGAAGATGTTAAAATTAAAAAAGGAAATCCATGTGAGGAAATTTTAAAGGTTTCAAAGGAGATTGATGCAGACCTAATTGTCATTGGCAGCCATGGATACAGTTTATTAAAGGATGTGTTTATGGGCTCAACCGCCCGCAAGGTTGTACAGCAGAGTGAGAAACCTGTACTTACAATAAAGTTACCATAAATTCAAAATAGCTAAGAGTAAACAATTGGTTTTTATTGAAAATATAGTAAATAGCTTTTCTGCTATTTTAAAATGTCATTTAAAATATCATATCTGTCAAAAGGCGGCATGATACAGGCACCTGCAAACATGGTTTTTGCCAGGTCAAGCATCTCTTTTGCCTGGGCTACCCCATATTGCAGAGGGTCTTTTGCCTTTTCCATCTGCTGTTGTAAAGCCTTGGGGACAGCAATTCCATCCACCTTATCATGCAGAAATTTAGCATGTTTATAGGACAGCAAAGGTAGAATACCCATAATGACCGGAATATTAAAGTGCTTGACCCCATTGAAAATTTCCTTGGCTGTATGCTCATCATAAATCGGCTGAGTAACAATGAACCTGCATCCAGATGCAACTTTTTTTTCAAGGCGGTCTATCTCGTGTTCAAGTCCATTAATCTCAGGCCTGAAATCAAGCACTGCACCTGCATAAAGATCAGAATTCCCAATTAGAGAAATCAATTCATATACATTTAAATCAGCAACAAATTCTGTGGGATTATCTGCTCCTGATGCTGAAGGGTCACCGCTTACTGCAATAATAGTATCAATACCGAGAGCTTTTGCACCCCAGAGTTCGCTTTGCAATCCCAGCCTATTGTGGTCACGGATTGTGCAATGCAAAATAGCAGGTTTCCCGGTTGCCTTTTGAATGAGATGAGAAAATACCATGGCTGACATCTTGGGTTTTGCCACAGGGTTTGATGCCACACTGAAACCATCAAAACAAAGCTGTGAAAGGCTGGATAATCTTTCAAGTATTTTTTTACTGTCACTGCCTTGTGGAGGCACTACCTCAATGGTGATGATAAATTTTTTATTTAAAAAAAGAGGTGTCATAATTTTAGCCTCCCTGAATATATGTGATATTTTTTTTAAACAGATACTAAATCATTATAAATATTATCATTAAAACCAATATATAGAGCAGTACCTGATTGTACAGCCGGTGCTCTAAGATTACCGGTTCTGCCAAGAGCAGTTTTTATTATCTCATCTTTATTATCAGGTGATGGTTTAAATTCCATTACTTTTTTACCTTTACCCACAATAATTTTGTTAAATGAGTTAATCAGTTCAGATGCTGCTTTTTCTTTAATAGTCTCTTTTCTTGCATCCATTATCTTTTTTATTTTAATATGGTTCTGGTCAAAAAACTTTTGAGCCTTTGTACAGGATTGTCAGCCTTTTCTAAGATATGCCCACTCTATATCCATGTTTTTCTCCTAAGTAATTATTTTACTCTTTGACGTGGCATGCTAAACAGCTTGTGGGGCCATGATCTTCCCCTGCTTTTTTCTTGGCTCTATGGCATTTGAGACAGGTTTTATTCATAACCTGCTTTTTTTTAAGTTTTTTCTGGGCAATTGAATCTTTTATTGCACCTTTTGCCTTGGGAAAAATAGAGTGGCATACATTACAATCTTTAATTGTATCCTGGTGCATATGATGGGGAAAACTGATTGCACCTTTCTTTCCACCGTCTATTTTAATCTCTTTGTCTCCATGATTTTGCATTGCAATAGCTAATGAGCTTACAAAACAAAATATTAGCAATATAGTCAAAACTACTCTAACTTTCATTCTCTCCTCCTGCCTGTTTTTTTTATGAACCGATATAATAAAATTCAATGCGCTCTATTTTTATTCTTTTTTAAAGTAATATTGCAAATCTTTCCATCTCAACAACGGGCATTGGCTTAAATTTTTCTCCAGGAAGCATATTTAATATTTTTTGAGAAATGCTTCTGTATAATAATCTCACAATAAGTTCAGAACCTTTTTCAGGTATTTTCATAATATCTATTGTTTTTACTACACTCTGTTTTGCCTTGATTCTGGTGTCTCTTATAACCTGTCTGGCCTTTGCAAGATTGATAATTTCATTGCCATCTTCATCCCCGAAAACAGTTCTGAAAACAATTGCATTGCTATCAAGTTTATGGTTTTTATCTAAACCGCCCTGCAGGAACACTATTTTTTTATCACTATCTTTAATGGTAATTTCAAGCCATACCTGGCGCAGATCTCCAACACCTGTTGGAATTGAATGACCTGCTCCATTGTTTGTAATTGTAACATCGAGTCTGTTTTGTTTAAGTCTTGATGTATCTACAGACAGAACTGCAGCATTCTGCAAACGTTCAACAGCCATTGATGTCTTATCCTGTCCATTAAACATGCCTGGCACTACAGTATTGGCACCTGTAAAATTGTGTGTAAATATGTGGGGCCTTTTTTTACTGAAATCAGTTGCACTGCCGGGATTTTCAGGCCTTGGGCTGGAGCCTGTGGCTGGAATTCCCGGTAGTTGATACATATGGCATCCCTGACAGGTAATCTTTTTTTCAGGATCATTGGAGTTATACGGGCTTTCTTTCCATTCAGTATATGTGGTTTCAAGACCTGTACCAAATGCTACATGTTTAACATCATGGCATGTCCCGCACACACTGGAATCAGTGTGAATTTTTGAAAAAGCAGTTCCATGGAAATCAGATTCACTGTCATCAAAGGGACCGTATTTTACTCCAGGATCATCTTCACCAAATCCTGGTTTGAGCACAAGACCATTATTGTACATCTGCTTTATTTTATGGGCAGAGTGGCAATAGTCACATTGAATCCCAAGGGTTGCAATGGGAGGTGTTTTTGACAAATCATCTGAAATCTTTTTGGGGAACCCGCTTACATATCCCACGGGTGTGTGGCATTTTACGCAGGTTTCAGCTTCAAGTATCTCCTGTTCATTGGTTAGTCCTTTTCGTAAGAATTGTGAAATCCTTGTGTATACAGGGTCTTTATGGGCTAAATAATGCATTGAATTTTCCCACTGCTCAAAAATTTCATAATGGCAGTCCTTGCATGTATCAGGATGGATAAACTGATCAATGTGAAAATAATTTTGTGATGATGCTCTAAGATTTACAGTCGAAACAACTAAAATAATACCGCAAGTGATGACAATAAATTCAATTTTTTTTTGCCAGTTCATTTTTTCTCCTGATAATACTATTGCCGTTAAAAGCCTATTTAAGGTAAAGACAGTTTTTATGCAATTAA
>CAZYDL010000128.1:0-9587 GCA_964646305.1 uncultured Desulfobacula sp.
CAATAACAGCAGCAGTTGGTCCTGATTCAATTATTCTGACAGGAAAATTTTTTGCCGTTTCAATGGAAGTGATTCCACCCGAAGAGAGCATGATAAAAAATTTACCATTAAATCCTATTGTTCCAAGTCTTTTGATAAGTTTATTTAAATACCAGTAAGTTATGGGTTTTACATAGGCATTAACAGCTGTAGTACATGTTCTCTCATATTCCTTGATTTCAGGCAGGACCTCAAATGATGTGGATAAAAACAGGTCTGGTGCTTCTCTTTCAATTATCTCTTTTATCTTTTTTTCATTTACAGCGTTTTCATAGGAGTTGATAAAGCATACAGCAATGGATTCTATCCCGTCTTTTTTAAATTTTTCAAGAACTTTGATAACTTCTTTTTCATCTACATCTTTAAGCACTCTGCCATCAAAAGTCAGCCGTTCATCTATTTCTGCCCTGTCTGCTCTTGGAACGATGGGTTCTGGATACTCGCTGAAAATATCATAGGCATCATAGCGTTTTTCTCTTCCAAGTTCGAGAATATCCCGGAATCCCTTTGTGGTTATAAGAGCAGTTCTCGCCCCTTTTCTTTCAATGATTGCATTGATAACCAGGGTGGTTCCGTGAATAATTTCTTCAACTCTGTCCATGAACCCGGGCAGGATTTCATCAAGCTCCCTGATGCCCTGTTCAATCGCATCTGACGGATCAGAAGGTGTGGTCAGGCATTTGTTTGTATGAAACTCTCCTGTTATATTATTCACAAGAACAAAATCTGTAAAAGTTCCGCCTATGTCACATCCCAGGCGGTATGTCGGCTGTTCCAAAATATCTTCCTCCCGATGAAGTTATTATTATGTTTATTTGTTTAACACTGTTTTTGCTTTAAAAAATTATTAATCACCCATTTTAATATTTGGCTTCAACCCGTTCCAGGATGTTTCCCTTACAGTCGCTGGATGGACATTGCAACAAGTTCTAAGATGACTTCCGCTGACCGCCAAAAACTCGCTCATTCTTCGCTCAAACAATTTGGCGGCTTAATCGCTCCAGTCATCAAGAACTTGTAAGCAAAGATCCAAAACGCTCCCTTAAAGGAAAACATCCTTCCACTGGAAGATGATGCAAATTTTTAAATTCAACTTTTTTCATATAAATATCTATAGCTAAAATTCAGATTTGGATTAAGTTGTGAGCATAGCTCCTTTTCAAGCCCAGTTATATCAATTACTGCCTTATCGGAGTTCCATAATTTGGATGAAGATTTGCCCATATGTGAGGCGCAAAAAGTTTTGCAACCGGAGCGTACTATAGTACGTGAGGATTGCAGAACTTTGCAGCAACAAAGCAGATGGGTGAATCTTCATTCAAATTAATAGAAATCGGGTTCGTTCCATTCTCCAAAGGCATCCCTGAATACTCCTGCCATTTCTCCAACAGTGGCATAGGCATGGCAGCATTTTACAAGGTGCGGCATGACATTGTCACTGCCCTTGGCTGCTTTTTCAAGAGCTGCAAGGCTTTGGCTCACTTCTTTATCATTCCTTGTCCTTTTGACTTCCTTTAAACTGGCTTTTGATTTTATTGCCCACTCCTCATTATATTCATGGAGTTCCACATCAGTTTTTTCAGTGTCATTGTCTTTGGCTTCCGGGTTGAGACCAACTTTTTTATATTCTCCGGACTGCAAGCCTTTTTCATACTCATAGGCCTGGGCAGAGACTTTTCTTTGTATAAATCCATTGGAAATAGATTTAACCATGCCACCCCATTTTTCAACCTCATTCATCTCCTCAACGATTTTTTCTTCCATCTCAAGGGTCAGGGTTTCAATAAAATATGAGCCGGCAAGCGGGTCAACAGTATCTCTTAATCCCACTTCTTCCATGAGCATTTCAAGGGTTCTCAAAGATAGCAGGGCAGAACGCGGAGTAGGGATGGTATAAGCTTCATCAAAGGAGCATAAAGCTGTGGTCTGTGCTCCGGAAAGAGCAGCTCCAAGGGCATAGTAAGCTCCTCTCATGATATTGTTTTCAGGCTGTTCCTTGGTAAGCCCTGAACCTCCACCGCCAAACAGGCCGCGCAAAAAGAGCTTTTTCTTTTCAGTCACACCATATTCTTCTTTAAGCATTTTAGCCCACAGTTTTCTGGCTGCCCGGAACTTTGCAATCTGTTCCCACATGTTTCCATATACATTAAAGTTAAAGGAAAATCTTCCCACAAAATCTTCTGGCTTTATGCCTCTTTGGCTTACATTTTCAATATAAGCTTTGGCAATGGCAAAGGCATATGCAATCTCCTGTGCCGGGGTAGCTCCTGATTCTCTTATATGATATCCGCAAAGACTTACAGGGTTTGATTTTGGCAGCTCTTTTACTGCATATTCAATTGAGTCTCCAACAAGTCTTACTCCATGTTCTACAGGAAAAATCCAGGCACCACGGCCTATCATCTCTTTTAAAATATCATTCTGGGGAGTTGTGGAAATCTGGGTTTTTGAATATCCGAATTTTTCAGCCACTGCCTGGTACATTGCCATCATGATGGTTGCAACGGCATTTATGGTCAGTCCAGATCCTATTTTATCAAGGGGGATACCTGCAAAAGCAGTTTCAAAATCTTTAAGTGAATCAATTGCCATTCCAACACGGCCTACTTCACCCTGGGCCAGGGGATGATCTGAGTCATATCCCATCTGGGTGGGAAGATCAAAAGCCACGTTAAGGCCATTCTGACCATTGGCAATCATGAGTTTAAAACGCTCATTGGTCTCTGCCGGAGTTCCAAAACCAGTGTATTGTCTTGTGGTCCAGGCACGGCTTCGATAACTCTGGGGATGAATACTTCGTGTAAAAGGATATTCTCCCGGACTTCCAAGATCTTTATCATATTCAAATCCTGCTTTTTCAAGATCTTCAGGACCATATGAGGGCTTGATTTTTATGCCGGACTGGTAGGTTACCTCTTTTATAGCGCCCCGTTCATCTTTTATATATTTTGCAACACCCATTTTTATTTTTCTCCAGTCTCTAATGCGTTAATACCTGTGACAATCTGTTTAAATGAGACTCCACCCGGGAAAACTGCTGCCACTCCCATCTCTTTGAGTTTAGGTATATCCTGGTATGGAATAACTCCGCCAATAGTAAGATGGATATCATCAAGCTTGTTCTCTTTCATCATGACAAGTAGTTTTTCACAAATGGGCAGGTGTGCTCCAGACATTATGCTTAAACCAATAATATCCACACTCTCCTGGGTGGCTGTGTGTATGATCTGCTCAAGGGTCTGATGAAGCCCTGAATAAATTACTTCCATGCCTGCATCCCGCA
Organism: uncultured Desulfobacula sp.; assembly: GCA_964646305.1. GTDB lineage: Bacteria > Desulfobacterota > Desulfobacteria > Desulfobacterales > Desulfobacteraceae > Desulfobacula. The sequence goes on from CAZYDL010000128.1 coordinate 3,323, forward strand.
GGGCAAGGGCAACAATCTTGGCACCCTTATCATGCCCGTCTAATCCTGGCTTTGCTATTAATACCCGAATCTTGTTTGTTGTTTCCATAGCTGTTCCTTTATATTTTAATTTTTCTATATTTTAATTATGGTATCTGTTAGAATTTGTGCCGCACTTAAAGGGTCGATTTCACGGGACTGGATTTTTTTTAAGGTTTTTATGTATTGATCTGATGTTTTGATAAATTCCACTATTTTATTTAGAGTTAAATCCTTTAAAAGTGCATTAAAATATGAGTTTTCCATTTCATTTTTTTTTATATCAAAGGCATTGGTTTTGCCCATAAAATCAAAATGGGATAAAAAAGTGTCAGCAAGTTCTTTTACGCCGTCCCCATTTTGTGCATTGGTTTTCAGAACTTTTGGTTTCCACCTGATGTAAGAATTGATTTGAAAAGTGGTTTTATCATTAGTTTTAGAACTGATTCCAGATTGGGTTTTAGAACTGGTTCTCATGTCAAGCATCATATTCAGCTGCTGAAAAATTTGTTCTGAATCAGGTTTATCACTCTTATTGACAATAAAGATATCGCCTGTTTCAAGAATGCCGGCTTTTACAGTCTGGATTCCATCTCCTGCACCGGGGTTTGTAACAATACCAATTGAATGGGCAAGATCTTTTATATCAAACTGGGTCTGTCCTGCTCCCACAGTTTCAATAATGATGATCTCATATCCCATGGCATCAAGAACTATGGCGGCATCCTTTGTAGTTTTTGCAAGACCGCCTTTTTCACCCCGTGATGCCATGGAGCGGATAAATACATTTTTATCTATGGCATGTTTTTGCATTCGCACCCGATCTCCGAGAATTGCTCCTCCTGAAACAGGGCTTGAAGGATCCACAGCAATTACAGCAATCTTTTTATCAAGCTTGCGAAATTCTACAATCAAAGAGTCAATAAGAGTTGATTTGCCAACCCCTGGCGAGCCTGTGATGCCAATGATAAAGGCCTTGCCTGAATGTGGATAGAGTTGTTTGAGCAACTCAAATGCTTTTGGATCATTCTCTTCAATGAGCCGTATGGCCCTTGCTCCTGCAAGAGTATTTCCCGACAGTATCTCTTTAATTGGCAATATGTCTTTGGGTTCAGGCACTGGTTTTCTCTTTTTTTTCCTCTTGTTCCAACTCATTTAAAACAGCATTTTTACCCTTTAAAATATGTGTTCTAACAAGCTGTTCAACTGCTGCACCATCTCTTTTTTTAATGGCTTCAACCATTTTAATATGGTCATCATTGCTTTTCTGGGCATACGCTTTCTGTTTTAGGATGATCTGCCTGAATCTTGAGATATGGGCACGAAGCTGGTTAATCATTTTGATTAATTTAGGGCTCTTGCTCAAGGCATATAAAAGATCATGAAACTGGGTATTGATTTTCTGGAGTTTGATATAATCATGCTCTTTTTCAAGGCATTGCTGAAACTCTTTCATCTTTCTTTCCAGGGGATAAAGATCCTTTGTTTTATAATTTTCAGCAGCAAGCCTTGCAGCATAGGCTTCAAGAACACTTCTGATTCCAAAGGTCTGTTCAATGTCATCGTGTGTCAATGTGACGACCTGGAACCCGCCCGAAGGTGTTTTTTCAATCCACTCTTCGCGCTCAAGTTTGTGTAAAGCTTCTCTTAAAGGAGTCCTGCTGATACCAAGCATATCAGCAATCCTGCTTTCCACAAGCCGTGAACCAGGTTCAATGGTTTGATCAATAATGGCTTTTTTTAAGTAATCAAATACATCCTGACCAAGGGATTTTCTCTCTTTAAATTTATTATTTAATTTCATGAATTCATACCCTCTTGTTTAAACGCAAATTGGCCCATGTACAAGGTGCAATGCCCGAAGAGATGCCGCCCATGCATACATTTTGGCAACCAAAGCATATTGTAGTGCGTGGGGATTGCAAAAGTCTGCTCCAATAAAGTAGACGGGTGAATTTGCGTTTCGACATTTAGATTATGCCTTTTTCTTTAAGCTCAACAAGCTTTGCCTCATCATACCCAAGCAAATCACCATAAATTTCCTGGTTCTGCTCGCCAAATCGTGGAGGAAAGCTGAGTTTCTGATCGTTTTCTTCAAGATAAGGTGTCATATTTGGTGGTGGCGCAAGGGTTATCTTTGTACCTGTTTTTGGATCTGTTGAAGTAAGAATACGTTTTGCAACCAAAGGATCTTCCACAACTTCATTCACGTTTTTAATCTTTGAAATAGGCACGGTAATGGAGTTGAATAATTCAATGAGTTCTTCGGAAGTATATTGTTCTGTGATGGCATTAATGGCTTTGTTTAAATTTACAACATCTTCAATCCTGCCCTTGTTGTTTTGATACTCCTCTTTTGCAAGTGATTTGAACATATTCTGGGAAACCATTGAGTTCCATTGTTTATCATTTCCCACGGCAAGATATATAAATCCGTTACTTGTTTTATAAACAGATACAGGGCTGAAAAACTCATGGGTATTGCCGCGTCTTGAAATATTGGCACCAAAACTTTTTGACAAAGCAATGGGAACAGTCAGCCAGGATACAGTGGATTCAAACATGGAAAGATCAATGCGTGTACCTTCTCCTGTAGCTGCTTTTTTAAAAAGAGCTTTCATTAAAAGCCCGTATCCATGTTCGCTTGTTCCCATGTCAGGAAGGGGGATACCAAGAACCTGGGGATCGCCGTCTGCTTCTCCTGTAAGTTCCATCAAACCAGATCTTGCCTGCAGGATCGGGTCATAGGCACCCTCGTTGGAATCAGGACCAAACCCGGTAAGGCCAAGCCATATGATATCAGGCTTAACTTCTTTTATGATCTCATATGCCATGCCAAGTTTTTCATAATTTTTGGGCAGTTGATTTGTTATGAAAATATCAACATCAAGCTCTTTAATAAGTTTTTTAAATATCTCCTGCCCTTCAGGATCAGCCATGTTCAAAGACAATGCTTTTTTTCCTGAGTTAATGCACAGAAAATAGGAATTCATTCTTTTTTCGTCAAGAACATTGCTGCCGATAAAACGGTTGGGATCTCCATAAACAGGGTGTTCAAGACGGATAACATTCATCCCGTCCTGGGCAAGTCGATATGTTAAATATGGGGCAACGGTTGCCTGTTCAAGGGATAGTACAGTCAGATTCTTAAAAAGTTCCATAGATATCTCCATTTATCATTATATTTAAAGGTAAAGCTTAATAATTGTATACAGTATACAATTATTCAAAGTCAAGATTTTTTTTAGCAAATTCAAGCTTTATGAATCATCAGATTAAAGCTCTGGTTAAACCCCCGGTTAAAACTTCAGTCGCCTTGTAAAAAGTCAACTTTAGTGCTGTTTTTACCTATGAAAATATCAAAGCAGGTGACAAATGAAGTGGATCTCAGAACTCTACACTATCCATTATGATTATATTTTGTTATGAAGAAAATTTTAATAAATATAAACCAAGTATTATAATTACGATGTCATAATTTCACCTGTTTTGTTTCTTGACACTTAATCTTACAACATTATATTTATTGGAAATTTAAAATCAATTGGGTTTTGTTTATCTAAATTTTTTAATAATGGATATAAAGGATTATGGAACAAATTAAAGAATTAATAGAAGAAAATCATGTTTTAATCTCCAGTATCAGAAAAGAGATTGCAAAACAGCTTGTAGGTCAGGAAAAGCTTGTGGACAGCCTTTTGACAGGACTTTTAACAGGAGGCCACGTATTGATCGAAGGCGTTCCGGGTCTTGCAAAGACAAGTGCTGTTAAAGCTCTTGCAGCGGTTGTCCAGGCAGATTTTAAAAGAATTCAGTTTACTCCTGATCTGCTTCCGGCAGATTTAACCGGTACTGAAATTTATCGCCCTAAAACAGCTGATTTTATAACAAGAAAAGGTCCTCTGTTTAATAATATTATTCTTGCCGATGAAATAAACAGAGCTCCTTCCAAGGTGCAATCGGCTCTACTTGAAGCCATGGAGGAAAAACAGATAACCATAGGCGATCAAACCTATCTGCTGCCTTCTCCATTTCTTGTTCTTGCAACTCAGAATCCCATTGAGCAGGAAGGGACATACTCTCTGCCCGAAGCCCAGATTGACAGATTTATGCTCAAGGTTCTTATTGATTATCCTGATAAAAACCAGGAGCTTGAGATATTAAAAAAGAACAGCTTTGAAAAGCCTGAGCTAATCAAACCTGTTATCAATTGCCAGCAGCTTGCCTCCATGGGAGAATTGATAGATGAAATCTATGTGGATGAAAAATTAAAAGAGTATATGGTTGATCTTGTATTCTCCACACGTCAGCCTGAAAAATATGGTATGGATGTTGGTCAGTATATTGAATTTGGAGCATCTCCCAGGGCAACTATCTTTCTTGCAAAGGCAGCCAGAGTCAATGCGTTTTTATCCAACAGGGCTTATATAACACCCCAGGATATTAAAATTATAGGGCCTGATGTTCTAAGACATAGAATTATCTTAAGCTTTGAAGCTGAAGCCGAAGATATTGTCAGTGACGATATAATCCAGACTCTTTTTGATTCTGTTGAAGTACCCTAAAAAAAAGGCAGCATTAGATGATTCCAGCTCATATTATAAAAAAAATAAAGCGAATTCACATAAAATCCAGTAAAACAGTCAACAATATCATGGCTGGCCAGTATAAATCCGTATTCAGGGGATCCGGGATTGAGTTTGAAGAGGTAAGAGAATACACTCCCGGAGATGATATCAAGGCTTTGGACTGGAAGGTTTCTGCAAGACTTGGTAAGCCCTTTATCAAGCTTTACCAGGAAGAGCGGGAAAGTATTGTCATGCTGCTCATTGACATGAGCGCGTCTTTGCAGTTTGGAACATTTTCAGGGCAGAAACTTGAAAAAGTGGCTGAAGTAGCATCTGTTCTTGCCTTTAATGCCATTAAGAACAGTGATAAAGTCGGAGCTATTTTTTTTACTGACCAAATCGAAAAATATATACCTCCTAAAAAAGGTTCCAGCCATGTATGGCGGCTTATAAAAGAGATTTTTACATTTGTTCCCCAGGGTGCTGGAACTGATATCTCAGCAGCTTTGGATTATTTTGCAAAAATATCACACAAAAAATCATTTGTTTTTGTTTTGTCTGATTTTTTTGATGAAAACTATCTTAAAAGTCTGAGGATAGTCAGGCAGCGCCATGAAATTATAGGAGTTATGATTTATGATAAAGGGGCATTTGAGCTTCCTTTTAAAGGCATAATTACTCTGTCTGATTTTGAAACATCAAAAGAGGTAGTGTTTGACGGGTTTGATAAAAAAACAAGAGAGCAGTTTGTTGGCTTAAAAAAGAAAATCCATAGCAAAACTCTGGAGATCTTTTCCAGGGCAAAAAGTGATGTGATTGAGATTGAAACCAGTGCTTCCGTGTCTGATAGCCTGTTGCAATACTTTAGTCTGCGCGAAAGGCGGTTAAGATAAATGCAGGATATCCACGGCATATTACCTCCTGTGCAGGTTGGCTTTGATCCAAGGATTCTCCAGACTGTTTTAATCGTATCAGGTGTGGCTGTCCTCTTAATCCTGCTATTTTTTTTAGTAAAAAAATTGTGGAAGAAAAAAAAACATTCCAATGATTTGAAATTATTTCCTGAACCACTGCCTGCCTATGAATTTGCCTTAAAACAGCTTGATCGGCTTTTGGTAAGCATGGCACATGACCCAAGGCTTTTATATTTTGAACTCAGCGCAATTTTAAGAAATTATATTGGACGATCATTTAATATCAATGCCATGGAGATGACATCCCAGGAGTTTATTAAAAATATTAATTTTCTTGCTATTGATAAGAAGATAAAAAAAGATATTTCAAATTTTTTAAACCTATCTGATTCCTTTAAATATGCCGGCATTATTCCACAACAAGAGCAGGCAGATAAGAATCTTTTATTCATAAAGGATAAAATCTGCACAATAGAAAAAGATCTTTCCATACAGAGAAAAAAAAATGAGCAAGTACGCGAACATGAACAAAAACAAAAGCTGAAGATAGGGAGTGCACAATAATGTTTATATTTGCATCCCCTCTATTTTTACTACTTTTGCTTGTGGTGCTTTTTTTAGTTTTTCTTAAATTGCGAAAAAAAAACAGCAACCATATTAAAGTTTCCTCACTAAAAGGTCTTGATAATGTTTCCTACTCTTTTATGACCACTCTTTCAAAACTTCTCCCTGTGTTGAAAATTACAGCCCTGGTTTTTTTAATAC
>CAZYDL010000129.1:0-9573 GCA_964646305.1 uncultured Desulfobacula sp.
GGGATATTTTATATGTTGAGCGGTGCAGGCCCGGTTGTGAAATTTGTTATGCTTGTGCTTCTGTTTTTTTCCATAACATCCTGGGCAATCATGTTTATCAAGTTCAGGTATATTCGAAAGGCCTTTAAAGAATCGGCTGATTTTGTAGATATTTTCTGGCAATGCAGAAACCTCACCGATGCATTTTCAAAAGCCAAGGCATTAAGCGCAAGTCCCATTGCAAGGATTTTTATCGCGGCTTATATGGAGATGGCAAGATCTGATGGCCGGGACAAGCAAAAATCAGGAATGAAACCAGGTGAAAAGTCTTTTTTCCAGTCCATTGGAAGTATTAAAAGATCACTTAATCGGTCCATCAATGTTGAGGTAAGGCGACTTTCTCAATTGGTGCCTTTCCTTGCAACAGCTGGTAATACAGCACCTTTTATTGGGCTTTTTGGAACGGTCTGGGGAATCATGAACACATTCCAGGGCATTGGATTGAGCGGATCTGCAAGCCTTGCCGTTGTAGCTCCCGGTATTTCAGAAGCATTGATTGCAACAGCAGCAGGACTTGCCGTGGCCATTCCTTCTGTGATTGCCTATAATTATTTTATAGATAGAATAAGAGTTTTGGATTCTGAACTCCAGAGTTTTGCTTCAGATCTTTTAAATATAATGGAGCGGGATATTCAAAAACAGATGGGGGTATAATGCAGTTTGGTTCAAATAGTGATCAACTCATGTCTGATATTAATGTTACTCCCTTTGTGGATGTAATGCTTGTTTTATTGATTATTTTCATGGTCACTGCACCAATGATGGTGCAGGGAGTTGATGTGGATCTGCCCAAAGCCACTTCAAAAGCATTAAAAAGTAATGAAGATCGTTTGATTATATCCATTAACAATGATTCCAAAGTATTTATAAATGAACAGGTTGTGAGTGTTGAATTTCTCACACAAAAGCTGGGTGCAATATTGGAAAATTTTGATAAAAAAAATGTTTATCTGCGGGCAGATAAAAATGTTTCCTATGGAATTGTTATTAATGTAATTTCAAAGATAAAAAAAGCAGGTGTTGACAGCCTGGGCATGATTACACTTCCTGATAGTGAAGATAAATCCTAATAAAGGATATGAGCTCTCAAGATAAAATTTTGCAAAGTTCCAGAGACTCTTTTTTTCATTCTGGGGAGCATGGCAGAAATATTGGAATTATCTTTTTTATTATTTCTGTTTTTGCACATGGTCTGTTTTTTTTTAGTTTGATATTTTTCCAGGATTTTAAACTCCCCAAACCCATGCCTCCTGTTATTCAGATTGATCTGGTCTCTTTTGCACCAGAACCGGCATTTGAAGATCCAGAAGAGAGTGCGGTTAAATCTTCAAAAGATGGAGTTCCAATCAAAAAAAAGGTCATTAAAAAAAAAACAAGGAAAATTCCAACCATAAAGCCTGACATAAGTTTAAAAACAAAACCCAAAAATTTAAAAACATTAATAGCGTCAAAAAAGAAGAAAATTGAAAAGAAAAAAGAGAAAAAACCTGAAAAAAAAGTTAAACCCAAGAAAGAGGTTGATCCAGATAAAGCTTTAAAAAAAGCAAGGGATGAATTAGAAAAAAAAGTTGAAGAGCAGAATCAGGACAGGCTTGCCCAGGCTTTGAGACGGCTGCAAAAAAAAGTAACAGGGCAGGGAGTTAAACAAAACTCTGGTGACGAGTATGCAAAAAAAGGATATAAGCCAATTGATTTATATAAAATGGTTCTTGGCTCTGCAATTGAGCAAAACTGGGTGTTTAGTGATGTTCTTGCCAGGATGGACCAGAATCTTGAAGTAAGAATTTTAATTAAAATATTAAAAAGTGGAGTTATCAGGGATATTATTTATGAAACCAGATCAGGTAACCGTTATCTTGATGACTCTGCAAAAAAAGCCATAAAAAAGGCTAATCCTTTACCACAATTACCGCCCGGGAGACGTTCCTATGATGTGGTTGTAATTTTTACGCCTAAGGGATTGAAATAAAAATGGTTTCTTTTGTTATAAATAAGGGCTATTGTACGCAGAATATGTTTTCATATATAAAATATTTTATCATTGTATTGGGCAGTATCTCTCTTTATTTCACACCTTTGCATGCCAAAGATTATGATTATATCAATATCAGCAATCCTTTTATAAAAAAAACACCCATTGCTGTAACCCAGTTTAAATCTTTTAATGGACACGCGCTGGAGATTCAAGACGGCAGACAAGCAAAAGATATTTTGATCAAGGCATTGGACTTTACAGGCTATCTTCGAACCATGAACCCTGCGGCTTTTCTTTCAAACCCTGCACAATCAGGTATTCAGCTGGGGCAGGTTAATTTCCAGGACTGGACAGGGATTGGCGCAGAATTGTTGATTACAGGTGGAATTATTGAAACCAACGGTAATGTAAAGCTTAAATTAAGACTTTTTGATACATTTAATACAAAACTTCTTGTGGGTAAGGTTTATACCGGGCCACGATCTCAACTAAAGAAAATGATATACCTGTTCTGCAGTGAAATATCCCATAGACTTACGGGGAAATGGGGGATATTTAATAGTCAAATCGCCTTTATTTCAACGGTTAAAGGGAAAAAAGAAGTTTTTACCTGTGATTTTGATGGAAGTAATATTAAGCAGCTTACTTTCCATAAAAGCATTTGCCTTTCACCTTCATGGTCATCTGACAGGAAATGGCTTGCCTATGTCTCCTATGCAAGGGGGAACCCACAAATATTTATTAAAAATATTAAAGAAAAAAGGGGAGCCATTGTCAACTATAAGGGCATGAATATCTCTCCTGACTGGATGCCGGGTAAGCTTAAACTTGCAGGGGCATTAAGTTTTTCCGGTGATCAGGAAATTTATTTGTTGACCCTGAAGGGAGAAATTATTAAAAGAGTAACAAAAAGCTTGGGGATTGATGTCTCTCCAAGTTTTTCACCAGATGGTAAGAAAATAGCATTTACCTCAAAAAGGAGTGGGACTCCCCAGATTTATATAAAAAATATTGAGACCGGCAGTGTGCAAAGATTGACTTTTAAAGGCGATAATAATACATCACCAGCCTGGTCGCCGGATGGTAAAAAAATTGCCTATGTTGGCATAGAAAAAAATGCTATTAATATTTTTGTTATGGATATTGATACAAAAATGCCTGTGCAATTGACCATGAATGCAGGTGATAATGAAGATCCTTCATGGTCTCCCGATGGAAGCATGCTGACATTTACATCAAATCGAAAGACAGGTGTAACAAGAATATTTGTTATGAATTTATCAGGATCAGACCAGAGGCAGCTTTTAAGGCTTAAGGGCAGGCAGAGCCAGCCAGACTGGTCAATGTCAAAAAAGAGATGAAATTTAGTTTAAATATTGAATTAATTTAAGAAAACAGGAGGTAGGGAAATGAACAAAAAAGTGTGGATTAATCTGGTAATGGCAATTCTTGTGGCAGGACTTTTTTTGACTGTATCATGTGCTAAAAAAACCATTGTGACCAAGGCAACAACCATAGAAGATCAGGGGAAAACTCAAACCCAGACTGAAGCAGATGCAGCAAAAACTGAAGCAGATAAAATTGCCCAGCAAAATCTTAAGGATCAGATGGCAAACGAAAAAGCTTTGAAGGAAGCTAAAAGTCTAGCTGCACAAAAACGTTTTGGAAACCAGGATATTCATTTTGAGTATGACAGCTCTAAATTAAGTCCCATGGCTAAAACACTATTACAGGAAAAAGCCATGTGGTTAAAGGCAAACTATTCTGCATCTGCGATTGTTGAAGGTCACTGTGATGATCGTGGAACAACTGAATACAACCTTGCTCTTGGTGAACGTAGAGCCAGTGCAGCAAAAACTTATTTGATTAACCTTGGTATTTCTGCTGCCCGCTTAAACACCATAAGCTATGGAGAGGAACAACCCCTTGATTCAAGTAAAACAGAACAGGCCTTTAGGAAAAACAGGCGTGCTCATTTTACAATTGATTAATTAAGATAAAAAAAGATAGGATCCAGGCGTTAAGCTTTAGAGACCTTTGAATAACGTCCTCTTTTGCCCAATTGCCACGGAATATGAAAATGATAATCCTCAAAATACTTAATGTATTCCTCCGGTTATAATTTTCATCTTCCTTGCACTAAAACAAAATTGGACATTATTCAAAGGCCTCCTTTAATAATTTATAATGTGCTTACGCCTGAAACAGCTTTTTAGTTGATATTGCTTTACTTGTAAGCAGCCTTATTTTTAAAGCCTTTTTATCTTTTGATTCCCGGAGCCTGATTATGAGAATAATATATCTTTTTTGTATTGTGATGGTTTTATTGTTTTTTTGCGGATGTGTGAGGTCCCAGAATTTCTACGCCCTTGAAAACAGGGTGGCAGCCATGGAAATGGAAAACAACAGACAGCTTTCCAAACAAAAATTAAGATCAAATGCAAGTTTGTTAAAGCTGCAACAGGATTTTGAGAATCTGGAAAAAAAGTTTGATCAAAGTCCAGCAATCAGCCAGGAAGAGTATGCAGACTTGAAATACACCATTCAGACATTTAAAGAGAATTTTCAACATCTTGAGGGCTTGATAGAAGAGATAAATCACAGGTTTGGAGACTCTGCTCAAAAAGAGCGAGAAGTATTAACAAAGAAGCTTGAACAACTTGATCATGCTGTTTCAAAAAATTATGAAAAGGTAATCAGGCTAGAAAAATATATGGGTTTTGAGCCGTCCGTGGAAAAAGAGCCACAGAAGGATCAGGAAATTTCACAAAAACCAGAAAAAGACAGACAACAGAGCTTATATGATTTTGCAAAGAAATTGTTTGATGACGGTGAAAAGGAAAATGCCCGTATCCAGTTTGAAAATTTCATAAATAAATATCCTGATTCCGATAATGCCGATAATGCCAGGTTCTGGATTGCCGACTCCTATTATTCTGAAAAATGGTTTGAAAAAGCTATTTTAGAATACCAGAAAGTATTGGAAGAATACCCAAATAGCAATAAATTGGCTGCTGCAAGGCTCAAACAGGGCTATGCTTTTGCAGAACTAGGTGAAAAAGCAAATGCAAGATTGATCCTCCAGGAGTTGCTTAAAAAACATCCAGACTCCAATGAAGCCAAATATGCAAAAAAGAAATTAATTACCTTAAAGTGATAAAAGTTGTAGGCATTGACCCGGGACTTGCCGGTACCGGCATTGGTGTTGTTGAAGGCAATACCCAAAAAATTCTTGGATATTCCTTTGGCAGCATTTCCACCAGTTCAAAAGATCCTGTTAATTCCAGACTGAATACTATATATTCTAAAATTTTAGATTTTCTTTGTGAACAAAAACCTGATCATGTTGTAATAGAAGATATTTACTCACTTGAAAAATATCCAGGATCAGGTATTATGTTGGGCAAGGTTTCGGGAGTAATCCTTGTTGCAACATATAAAGCAGGACTGAACGTGGAAGAAATTCCTGTCAGACAGGTAAAAAAAATTATTTGTGGAAATGGGAGTGCAGACAAGTATCAGGTGGAACGTTCTGTTCGCAATTTATTAAAACATGAGAAATCCATCAGACCGTTTCATGCATCAGATGCATTGGGACTTGCTTTGACAGGATACTACAGGTACAAAAAAAATTATGATCGGATATATTGAAGGAACTATTCTTCACTTTAATACTGATGGTATTTTGTTGCTTGCAGGTAGTATTGGCTATGAAATATTATTGAACCCACAGGTGGTTGCAGAATTAAGATCATTGGATTCAAATGATAGTAATATCTCTCTATACATCTATTATCACCAGACCGAAAGGCAGCCAAAACCAGTGCTCATTGGTTTTAAAACCCTTGAGGATAAAAATTTTTTCCAGACATTTATCACTGTGGATGCCATTGGCCCCATGAAAGCCATCAAGGCCATGAGTCAGCCTATTGGTAAGATGGCAAATGCAATAGAAAAAAAAGATGTAACTTTTTTAACAGCTCTTAGTGGGATTGGAAAAAGAACAGCCGAGAAAATAATAGCTACCCTTAATGGAAAAGTAGAAAAATTCATTGCTGTAGCAGATCTTGAACAATCTGAGAATGGAACCCAGATGCCAGATAAAATGCCTCACATTGGTCAGCAGGTTGAAGATGTCCTTGTGGAACAGCTGGGACACTCTCTGGCATCGGCAAAAAGGATGATAAAAGAAGCCTTTGAAAGAGATACTAGTATTTCAACGCCGGAAGAACTTTTTGATGAAGTTTTCCAGGAGAAAAAATAAATCATGGCTGATGATATTCTCTCCTACTCTTCTGAAAAAAAAGGTATTGTTACCTCCAATATTACATCTGAAGAGCAATCCAATGCAATTGTCTCTTTAAGGCCTTCAAACTTTAAAGAATACATTGGCCAGACTGCTACGGTGGAGACCTTGAAAATTGCCATACAGGCTGCAAAAATGCGCAATGAGTCTCTGGAACATATATTGTTTCATGGTCCCCCAGGCCTTGGCAAAACAACTGTTTCCCATATAATTGCCAATGAAATGGGTAAAGAGTTAACAGTTACTTCAGGACCCACCCTGGAAAAAGGAGGAGATTTAATTGGCATATTAACCAACCTGGGTGATGGAGATATACTTTTTATCGATGAAATTCACAGGATACCCAAGGTTGTTGAAGAATTTTTATATCCAGCCATGGAAGATTATGCAGTGGATTTTGTTTTTGACAAAGGTATCCATGCCCGGAGTCATCGATATCAGCTAAAGCAATTTGTTCTCATTGGTGCAACCACCAGAGTAGGGCTTCTATCCTCACCTTTAAGGGATCGATTTGGAATTTTTCGTACCCTTGACTTCTATACCATTGAACAATTGATTATTATTATTAAACGCTCTGCAGCAATTTTAAATACAATTGTGTCAGATGATGGTGCCGTGGAACTTGCAAATCGATCAAGGGGCACCCCAAGAATTGCCAACAGGCTTTTAAAACGGGTAAGAGATTATTCACAGGTGAAATTCGATGGCAAAGTAACAAAAGCGTGTGTAAAAGCAGCACTTGAACTTGAAGGAATTGATACGCTTGGATTAACATCCCTTGATAAAAATTATCTGAAAACAATAATAGATTTTTATGGAGGAGGCCCTGTTGGGATTGAGGCCATCAGTGCAACGTTGCAGGAAGAAACCGATACTCTTGTGGATGTTGTGGAGCCGTTTTTATTGAAAATAGGGCTTGTTCTTCGGACAAGCAGTGGCAGAAAAGCATCTTCAAAAGCATATCAACATTTAAAGATTAAATTATTACCTAAAGGTCACACCTAACATGGGGTTCAATTATTTTATATGAAAATAGATTTGAAAATAACACATTTGCAGGATTATTTTCATGCTTTACCTGTGTCTAAAAGACTCATACTCTGGCATCCATGCCGGCCGGGTTTAAGTAAATTAAGCATATTGCTATTGTCAATACAATTGCTTTTGCCATTTAATTCCATGCTTTTTGCAGCAAATCACACTCTTCCTGGTTCCATTATTGAATTGCCTGAAAATGAAAATGCAATCATAGTTGAAAAGAAGACCCAGACCCTGTTCCTTTATACTTTAAAGGCTGGCGATTTGTCCATTGATTTCAAAGCTCCCTGTTCAACAGGAGAAATTGAAGGTATCAAGCAAAAAGCAGGTGATAAGAAAACACCTGAAGGTATCTACTTTTTAAATGATGAATATGAAGACAAATATCTATCTCCCATATATGGGAAAAAAGCATTTCCAACGGATTATCCCAATTTCATGGATAACAAGGCTGGAAAAAATGGATCAGCCATTTGGATTCACGGCACCAACAAAGAGCTCAAACCCATGGATTCAAATGGGTGTATAGCTTTGGAAAATTCTAATATATTGAAGCTTTCAGATTATATTAACCTTGATTCAACTCCTGTGATTTTGCTTGAGGCCATTAATCTGGTTGATAAAGATAAACTTTTAAGCCATAAAATAGATATCCATGATATGATATCTCAATGGATCAATGCCCTTGAAACAGGCTCATATCATGATTACTTATCCTTTTATTCTTCAAAATACTTACCTGAAATTTCATGGTGGGAAAACTGGCACAAATTAAGAGAGCAAAAAAAGGAGGGTAAGCCTGAATTTGCCCTAAAGGTAAAAATAGATAGGGTTGGTATTTATCATCATGATCAAATTTTTGTCTCCTTGTTTGATTATTATCTTGAATTGGGCAATAAAAAAGTATTGCTGGGCAAAAGAAAACTTTTTTTGGAATATGAAAATGGCACATATAAAATCATTGGTGATCTTTTTCAAAAAGTTGCCAAAAATTTTCAAAGTAACAAAGATCCTTTGATTGCTGCAGCAAAAATATTTAAGGCACCAGATAAAAACGATTTAATTTTAAAAACCATACATCAATGGTTAACAGCGTGGTCAACAAGTGATATGCATAAATATGCTTCATTCTATACAGATAATTTCTATTCTGATGGCTTAAATAAAAAACAATGGGTTAAAAGAAAACAAAAGCTTGCCGATAAATATGATTTCATTAATGTGTCGGGACAAGCTTTTAGAATTAAATTTATAAAACAGATGTGCGAAGTTATTTTTTTTCAGGAATATGAATCCAGCGGGTTCACTACCCAGGGGACAAAAAAGTTAAAACTTGTTAATAAAGGTGGATTATGGAAGATATATCAAGAGAGCTGGAAAGAGAAATAGCTCGTTCTAAACCAAAGCCATACAGACAAGATCGCAGGACAAGGCTTCTTATTGTTGATGATTTCGGTGAGATGAAATCAGGAGATTATTTTAGAACCCTTGTGAAATATTTGTCTATACTAAGTGTTATTTGTTTTGCTGCAGCCATAGTATTTTATAGTCTCTATGCTGGTTTATCCAAGGATAGCACTTCCATTAAAGCTAAGCTTGATATTGCCCAGGAGAAAGTAAATAAATTAAACAGGGAAAAAGAAGTATTAATGGCAAAACTTGTAATCTCAGGTAAAAAGCTTGATATTGTTAAAAAGCCTGCTGTTGCACAAAAGCAGGAGATTAAACCCCTCCCTTCAGAACCGGAATATGAAGAGAAGAGTAAAGTGGCAGTCAGGATTGAAAAAAAAGAACCACCTGCCAAAACCAAGAAGAAAGAAATATTTGCCAAGCTTGAAAAAAAAGAAGATGTAAAATCTGAATCAGGCAAAAAAGATGTGGAGAGCAAATTAGAAAAGACCATAGAAACACCTGAACTAGCTCCTTTAGTCAAACCCCAAAAAATAGTTAATAAAACTGTTACCATAGAAAATTTTGTAGTAAAAAAAGCAAGGTCCAACAAAGATCTTCTTGTTCGATTCGATATCAGAAAAATATCTAAAGATCCCGGTGATGTGTCAGGGAGAATATTTACTGTGTTAAGGCCGGATAGTGCATCTGAGGATCAGTGGCTTGTTGTGCCGGCCACATCCCTAAAAAATGGTATCCCGTCTGAATATGCAAAAGGACAATACTTTTCAATTGCCCATTTTAAACCAGTGAAATTTAAAATTAA
>CAZYDL010000130.1:0-9503 GCA_964646305.1 uncultured Desulfobacula sp.
TCTGGGTTGCAATGGAATCCATCTCTGTAATTACAGCTCCGGGCTCCTTTGTCTGTCTTGAAAATTTAAGGGCGGGCTTATTATCCTTTACATCCACCATGGAGATATCAAGGCTTGCAGAATTGCCAAACATTGTAATGGAGCCAAAAAGTATGTGATCAACACCAAGAGCTTTACCAATCAGCCTTGCTTTGGATTCATTTAAACTGCCTTTGGTTAAGGCAGAAGACTGGGCCCGGGACAGTGCATTGTCAATGGTTTGTCTTTCAAGAGTTTCAACCTTTCCTGGATCAGCAAGTCTTGAAGAGAGCATGGAAAAAAGACCCTTTTGAAGAAAGGAGAGATCCTGGGCTGAATTCATCTGTAAGGGAAGGATGGCAACTTTTTTTACAGGCTCACTTAATACAGGGCTTGCACAAACCATGAAAAGAAAAGAAAAAATAATAGCCTGATAAAATATGTTTAATCTTGTGATATTTTTTCTCAAAACCCTTACTCCTTAATAAAAACCTGATTTTTTGTAACCCTAACTATTTGGTATTTTAAATTTTAATTACCGGGATTTATATACTATTGGTGAGAAACAGACAAGTCTTTTAAATCTCTTTATAAAACTATAACCCAAAATAAACTTAACATGCTGCCCCAATTTATAGTATATAGTGTCCGTAGGAAGATTTTTTGCAATAAGGATTAAGCAACTACCACCTGGCATTTTCATAATTTGCCAGTATATTTTTGTCCTTTGTCAACAAAATATTATTATTTAAGGCTGCATTAGCAACAATGATGCGGTCAAAAGGATCCCGGGTCCAGAATAAATCCAATGCTCCATTAACTATTATATTAAAATTTTTATCGCATATTTTCAGACCAATTCTGCCTGACAAGTCAATTATAATTTCTTTGGATTCTATAGTTATACGCCCGATTTCAAACAAATATTGCAATTCCAGACGTACTATTGAACAAATATATATTTCATTTTTATTAATAAGCTTCTGGGCAGGCTTACTGATTTTTTTTAAATCCCCTGCATACAACCACACAAGCACATGGGTATCAAGGTAAATCAATGTTCACTTCCTTTTCCCAGTTAATATCTGCAAGATCATCTGAGCTTCCTTTAATAACATCTAATCTTGAAATTAAATTTTGAAGCTTATTTGTCTTTTTTATGGGAATAATCCTTAATTTCCTGCTGCCTTTGTTGATTTCAATGGGGATGCCGGTATTTAAGATTTCATCAAGAAGATTATATATATTACTTCTTAGTTCTGTGGGTGTTATGGTTTTCATGCTGTTCTCCTTATAATAGAAACGTACGCCATACTATCTATCATACGTACATCTTACATGAAAAAAAATATTGAATCAAGCAAAGAATTTTAAAACATGTTGCACCCGTCACGGGTACATGATATTGTACTTAAATGAGAGTAATAGCAAAAAGAGCATTAAGAGAATTTTGGGAAAGGCATTCTTCAGCAAAACAACCACTTCTCTCCTGGTATAAGGCTGCACAAATAGCAAGCTGGAAGAATAGTGCCCAACTCAAAAAACAATTTGCTTCTGCCAGTATTATTAATTCCACCCGGGTGGTTTTCAATATTGGTGGCAATAAATACCGTTTAGTTTGTATTGTGCATTTTAATAAACAGATAGTATTTATACGATTCGTAGGAACACACAAAGAATATGACAAAATTAATGTAACAGAGGTATAACAATGGATATAAAATTAATAAAAACAGAATCAGATTATGATGAAGCACTTAATATCACTTCAATTTTAATGGAATCTACTTCTTTAACAGAAGAAGAATCAGATCATTTGGATATTTTAGTTACTTTGATAAGTGCGTATGAGGAGATTCACCATCCGATTCCTGCACCAGATCCCATATCTTATTTAAAATTTATTATGGAACAACAAAACCTGAGCAGGAAAGACCTTGAACCATTTATTGGCAGGCGGGGCAGAGTAGCAGAAATACTTAATAGGGTTAGGCCTCTAACTATTTCCATGATAAGAAAATTGCATGACGGTTTAGGAATCCCAGCCGATGTTTTAATTAAAGAATATTAGTGAAACAGGCTTTTTTACAGTACTCTTTTAAATAATTTTTCCATCTGTTTTTTCGTAAAGGTGGCAATTATTGGACGACCGTGTGGGCAGTGGCAAGAATTTTCACAATTTTCAAGGTCAGTGAGCAATGCCTGGATCTCTTTTTTATTAAGAGCTGCATTAGCCCTGATGGAGCCATGACATGCCATGAGGATCAGGCAGTTATCTAACCAGGCTTCCTTTGAAAATTTATCTTTTTTGTTAAGGCCTGCTTCAAGCATATCAAGAAATATGGGTTTAATCTCTTTTTCATCAATAATGGCAGGTACAGATTTAATAACAAAGCTTGTATCTCCAAAGGGCTCTATTATCATGCCAAAGGCTTTTAAATCATCAAGGATTTCAAGTAAAAGGTCTGCCTCCTTAAAATTTAATTCAAGAATTTCAGGAGCAATAAGGTTCTGACTTTGTACATTGAGAGTCTTATATCTTTTTTTAAGTTTTTCATAAACAATACGTTCATGGGCTGCGTGCTGATCTATGAGCAACAGAGAATTTGCATCTTCTACAATTATATATGTTCCCATTACCTGGCCGATGATTTTGAGGGGTGAGGTTTGAGGGGTCATGTTTGGGAAGTCAGGCTCTAATGTTGTCTTGTGTGAATTGGAAATATTTGAGTGAATCTTTTCCTGATGCCATTCCATTACAGGCTGTTCAATCTTATCAGCCAGATCTGGTATGCCTTGATTAAACTTTACCTGATAAAAGTCAACTTGCTCTGGCTCAATCGGCTCTTGGCCAACAGGGTTGGATTGCAAACCTTGATTTTTATTTTGCTTGGAGTCGGGTTGAAAGGTGTTATCTATAAATTTAAATCTCTCTTCTGGAATTATGTTTGCCTTTGAATACGCTTTAATATCCTGCTGTGCACACGACAGAGTATCTGCAATGGTTTTTGAAACCTGCTGGTAAACATTCTGGGGATTAAAAAATTTAATCTCCCTTTTGGATGGGTGGACATTTACATCAACCTGATCATGGGCAATATCAATAAAAAAAGAGCCAAGGGGATATCTGCCTTTCATTATCCTTTGTTGATATCCCCTGAAAATTGCAGAAATTAGACCTCTATCATAGACAAGGCGGCTGTTTACAAATAGAAAAATTTTTGCAGAACTGCTTCGTGTAACAAGGGGGTTGGAGCAAAACCCATGGATTTTTATTTCTGAGGATTTAAAATCAAGTTTATAAAGCTTATCTGCTGTATCTTTCCCAAGAACATTTATTGATCTTGAAAACAGACTGTCTGATGGTGAAAAATTTTTATAAAGCTTTTTGTTTATAAAAAGTCTGAACCCGATACCTGGATTTCCAAGTGCCATTCCAGATAT
Source organism: uncultured Desulfobacula sp. (assembly GCA_964646305.1). Lineage (GTDB taxonomy): Bacteria > Desulfobacterota > Desulfobacteria > Desulfobacterales > Desulfobacteraceae > Desulfobacula. Next base: position 3,463 of record CAZYDL010000130.1, read on the forward strand.
TGTATCAATAATATGGCTCTTCTCAGTATTATCTGTTTTTAAAAATTTTTTCCTTGCAGGAGTATTAAAAAAAAGATCTTTTACTTCAACCATTGTTCCAACAGGAGCTCCAGCATCTGAAACATCCCGTATTTTACCGCCCAGCATTTCTATCTTTGTTCCAATATCTGACTTATCTGTTCTTGTTACAAGACAAAATTTGGATATGGATGCAATGGAAGGAAGTGCTTCTCCTCTAAAACCCATTGTGGAGATGGAAAAAAGATCCTGTTTTGTAAATATCTTGCTTGTGGCATATCGCTCCATGGAGAGAAGAGCATCATCCCTTAAAAGTCCACACCCGTCATCACAAACCCGGATCAGGGATTTACCTCCCCTGACAATCTCAATTATAATATTTTTTGAACCTGCGTCTATACTGTTTTCAATAAGCTCTTTTACAACAGAAGACGGCCTTTGGACAACTTCACCTGCTGCAATCTGGTTGGAAAGAATTTCAGGCAGTATCTTGACTATTGTCATCTTTTACAAACCTTAGCAGGAACTCACCATCTTTAGGGCTTAAATCAAATTGCAGGCCTGCTTCATCCACAAGTTTAATCAATTGTGCAGGCGTAATACCAGGGTTTTTCCCTCTTTTTTCTGATATAAAGCTTATGGCTTTTTTTAGTTGATCTCCCTTTGGCTGCATATTGAACTCCTCATAAAAAAGTTTTCAGTATTCAGTTCTCAGTTTTCAGTTAACTGGCGACTTAATGTCATAAGCTTAACGTATTTTTACCATGAAAGACATAAAGAAAAAAACTTCATGCTATTCATCTCCTTCATGATGCACTATAATCAGATATCGTAAGTTAATGACATTGATTGATAACTGATAACTCACATTTCACACTTCACACCTAACTTAATTGTCTGTTCAAACCCGTATCCAGCCCGCAAAAGAGTCATTTCATCAAATCTTTTTGCCATCATCTGAATACCAATGGGAAGTCCTTTGGAAGAAAATCCCGCAGGAACAGAAATTCCAGGGATGCCTGCCATATTGGCAGAAAGAGTGAAAATATCAGTTAAATACATGGTTAAAGGGTCATCAATGTTTTCACCTATTTTAAAGGCAGGAGATGGTGCCACAGGTGATAAGATAAAATCACAGGTTTCAAAGGCTTTGGAAAAATCGTCCATGATAAGTGTGCGAACCTGGGATGCCTTTCCATAGTATGCATCATAATACCCTGCTGAAAGGGCAAAGGTTCCTATCATGATTCTTCTTTGAACTTCAGCTCCAAATCCCCTGGATTTGGTTTTCTTATACATCTCAATGAGATCATGGGTTGATTTATCACGAAACCCGTATCTTACCCCGTCAAACCTTGCAAGATTGGAGCTTGCTTCACAGGGAGCAATGATATAATAGGCTGCCACAACATAATCTGTATGGGGCAGGGATATCTCCTTTATATTTACACCAAGATTTTCAAGGACTTTTTTTGCCTGTTTAAAAACTTTTTCAACATCAGGATCAATGCCCTCCACAGACAGGTATTCCTTTGGGATTCCTGCTGTCATTCCCTTTAAAGAATCTTTTTCAAAAAGATCAAAGGCTTTGGAAAATTCAGGTACATCAATGGGGGCACTTGTTGAATCCATTTTATCTTTGCCGCTTATAATATTGAGCAGGCAAGCTGCATCTTTAACAGTTTTTGTAATGGGCCCTATCTGATCTAAGGAAGACCCATAGGAGACAAGACCAAAGCGTGACACCCTGCCATAGGTTGGTTTAAGACCCACAACCGAGCAGTGGGAGGCAGGCTGTCTGATGGAACCTCCCGTATCTGTTCCAAGGGCAGCACAGCAGAACCCGGCTGCAACAGCAGCAGCAGAACCACCGCTTGAACCTCCGGGCACATAATCTTTATTCCAGGGATTTTTTGTAGTTTGATAGGAGGAATTTTCAGTGGAAGAGCCCATGGCAAATTCATCAAGATTGGTTTTACCGATTAAAACAGCACCGCTGTGTTTGAGCTTTGTTACAACGCTTGCATCATATCTGGGAATAAAATCATCAAGAATTTGTGATCCACATGTGGTTTTAATACCCTTTGTGCACAAGAGATCTTTTAAAGCAATGGGAATACCTGTCAAGGCTGATACATTATTATGTGCAATATCCAAATCTGCTTTTTTTGCCTGGTCAAGGGCTCCACCTTCATCAATTGTGATAAAGGCAGCTATTTCATCATCAAATTTTCCAATGCGGTCAAGCAATGCTTGTGTCAACTCAACAGATGTAATTGTCCCATCCATAAGCTGCTCTTTTGCCTCAGAAATACTTAGTTCATGCAATTGCATTTAATACTATCCTCACTAAAATTTTTTAATATAAAAATGAATCTTTCCTAAATCATTCATTATATAGTGCCGACGAAAACCCCGTGTTTGGGTAAAAACTTGCCCATATGTGAGGCGCAAAAACTTTTGCAACCGGAGTGTACTGTAGTACATGAGGATTGCAAAAGTTTGAAGCAACGAAGCAGATGGGTGAGTTTTCATCCAAACACTATATGGTTTTGGGAACAATATAAAAATCATCATCCCTATCAGGCGCACTGGCAAGGGTTATATCAGGCCCGGGTGATGGTTCAACCTCATCTTCGCGCAATACATTATTCATAAAAGCTGCTCCTGAAGAAGGTTTTACACCTTTGACATCAACATCTTTGAGTTTATCAATATATTGAAGGATATTGGTCAGCTGGTCTGCCATTTTTTCTATGGACAAATCATCAATCTCCAATCTGGCAAGATGAGCTATATTTTCAACTTCATCCTTTGATATTTTCATTTTTATCCCCTTTAATCTGATTTAATAATTAAAGAATTTATTTTGTTTTTTTCTAATTTTCTCTTAAATTTCTTTGCTTCATCAAAATTTGCAAAGGAACCTGATCTCACTCTATACCATGTTACTCCATCCTTGAGCCCTTTAACTCTATATGAAGAAAATCCTTTTTCCTGTAAAACAGCCATCTGGGAAACAGCATCTGTAAATTTTTTATAAGCGGCAATCTGGACAGTGTATTTGCCTTTTTGAATCCCTGGAGCAGGCTTTGGTTCAGTTTTTGGCTTACCTGCTTTTTCATCTCTCTTTTCCCTGACCTGCTTTACTATCTCCGGGTTTTTCTGTTTTATCTCTTCTGCTTTCCAAATTTTTACTTTTCCATTTTTAAAGGTCTCTCTTTTTTTGCTGGTTTTCAGAGGAATTGACTCCTGAATCAAAACTTCTTTTTTGGGAAGGATTTCTCCAGACTTACTTTTATCAGGCTGAAGGCCTTTTTTAGATTTATTATTAACAGCCTCAACCTCTTCAAGCTCTGGCCTGTCAAGCACATCATAAAATTTTAGATCAATTTTTTTGGGAATTTTTTTTTGGACTCCAAAATCATGTGCAATCACCTCAAGCCTTTTTTGGAATTTTTGAGTATCAAACTTTACAGGGGAATTTTCCCTGCCAACCATTATACCCAGAAAAAACATCCAGGCAGCAATAAAGAGATAAACTAAATATTTTAAAAGCCCTTTAAAGAATTTCATTAATTACATTCTTTCAGGTGCTGAGACTCCAAGCAGTGTCAAGCCGTTCCTGATGACTTTTTTTACTGCAAGCACAAGGCTCAAACGTGCCTTTGCAAGTTTTATGTCGTCACCGAGAACCTTATGTTTGTTATAATATCCATGGAATGCTGAAGCAAGATTCATCAAATAAGTAAAGATAATATGGGGATGCAGGGTCTGTGCACTTTTTTCCACATTTTCCTTAAAAGCATTTAATATTTTTATGAGCCTGATCTCTTCAGGTTCATTTAAAAGATCCAGAAAATATCCCGTGTTAAAATTAATACTGGATATTATCTTTTCCTCTTTTGCTTTTAAAAGGATACCTGTGATTCTGGCATGGACATATTGAACATAGTAAACAGGGTTTTCAGAATTTGTCTGCTTGGCAAGTTCAAGATCAAAATCAAGTCCTGAATCATAGCTTCGGCTTAAAAAGAGAAACCTTGCTGCATCTTTGCCAACTTCATCAACAATGTCCTTTAAAGTTACAAACTGCCCTGCCCTTTTGGACATTTGAAAGGGCTTGCCATTTCTCAGCAGATTGACAAGCTGTACAAGTATGACTTCAAATTGTTCAGATTTTCTGCCCGAAGCCACAATGGAAGCGTCAATCCTCTTAATATAGCCGTGATGATCTGCTCCCCACACATCAATTACCCTGTCAAAACCGCGCTCATATTTTTCGTTATGATAGGCAATATCAGAAGCAAAATAGGTGGTAAGTCCGTTGTTTCTTACAACCACCCTGTCTTTTTCATCACCAAAATCCTGGGTACGAAACCACAAAGCCCCATCTTTTTCATAGATAAGATCCTGTGATTTAAAATCATCAATTGCTTTTTCCAATCTTTTTGAATCATATAAACTCTGCTCACTGAACCAGTGATCAAATGTAATACCAAAATCTATCAGATCCTGCTTAATACCACTTAGAATTTTATCTGCTGCATATTTTGCACAGATTGCTATTGCTTGTTTTTCATCTTTTTCATTAAACTTACCGCCCTGCTGTTCAAGGATTTCCTGGGCAAGATCTTTTATATAATCTCCCTTATAGCATTCATCAGGAAAATCAATCTGTTTTCCAGTTTTTTGCAAAAGCCGCAGCCATACTGAGGTTCCAAGGGTTTCTATCTGACGGCCTGAATCATTGATATAATACTCTTTTTGAACATTAAAGCCTGCAAAAGAGAGAATATTACCCACTGAATCACCAACGGCAGCTCCCCTTCCATGACCTACATGCAATGGACCTGTGGGGTTGGCACTGACAAATTCCACCTGAACTTTTTCATTTTTTCCAATATCTGAAGAGCCATATGATTTGTCCTGCAGGAGGATATTGTCAACAACAGGATGCCATGCTTTATTGGCAAGAAAAAAATTAATAAACCCGGGCCCTGCCATTTCAACCCTTTCCACCAGATTGTCTGTCCCATCTATAGTACTGGTATTGCCTGCTTCAATCGTTGATATAAGGCTTTGAGCAATCTTTTGCGGTGCCATTTTTTGAATGGAAGCACTTTTCATTGCAAAATTTGTGGAAAAATCTCCATGGGTTTCATGCTTTGTCTCTTCAATGAGGATTTCAGGAATTTGACTGGATGGCAGCATATTCTCTTCAAAGGCTTTTATTGCTGCGTCAATCACAATGTTTTTAATAAAATTTTTCATTCTCAACTCTAATTTTCGTGTTCAGAAATATCTTCAGGCTTGAATTTAGGGGTATCATCTTCAGAATCAATCTCTTTTATCTCATCCTCTTTTGTATCGCCATCGTCTTCGAGAATCTTATCAAGCTCCACATCATCATCTATCAAAAATTCCTCTTCATTGGGGAATGCTTCAATGTCATCATATTCAATTTCAAGTTTTTCTTGATTTTTCTTTTTGAAAAAATCCTTGGACTGATCAAAAAGTTTTGCACAGCAATCTGAAGTGGGGAAAAAACTATTTGTTCTTATTGCCTGGGTAAAGCTTTGATAACCCTGTTTGGAAGCCTGGGCCAAAACTTTTAGGTCATACTCTTGATCAAGAAGTAAAATTACAACCCCTGGATCTACTTCACTTGACTCAAAAACTCTTACACTGTTTTTTTTAACATTTTTCTCAAATCTTATTGTCTGCCTCATCTATTATCTCCTGTAAATTAATAATCTAAACCCCCTATTATAGCGCAAGTATCAAATCTGTCAATCAATAATGCCCTGTTAACCGCAATATTTGCCATAATATCCAGTGCAGGGAATCATAGAAGTTGTAGCAATGTCCATCAAACGTATATGAGGTGATCATCCCGGAACGGGTTATATAAAATTTCTTATAACACATATCCCACCTGTTAAAATACGCTATATTAAATTTTTATAGGTTATTATTTTTATCTGCTTATACTCGGAAAAGAGCTTGAGCATAAATTCAAG